>NZ_JAUBPB010000003.1:0-6874 GCF_036700545.1 Microcoleus sp. SVA1B4 | reverse complement strand
TTGGTGATCGTACAATCTGCCGAACGTCATATATCGATATCTGAGGTACGGGTTGTAAACACAGAGTTAACTTTGATCGCAGTCTTGGGATGGTGAGCTCGCCTAATCTACCGAAATGCACTCGGTAAACGTCATATATCGATATCTGAGGTACGATTCTCAAAACCGAGTTAACTTTGAGAATAGTCTTGGGATTTGGCGATAGACTAAGGTTGAACTTCATATATCGATATCTGAGATACGGGTTCTAAACAGGGAGTTAACTTTGAGAACCATCTTGGGATTTTGCGATCGTACAATCAGCCGAAATGCAATTCTGAGTCAAATCGCTGATAATATCTAAGCTCATATTGTCAACTAATTTAGTCAAAGCCGCAGCAAGAGACTTCTGCGACAGGGGAATTCGCTCAATCAACAGCCTTACCGCTTGCTCGTCTCCACAAGCGGCTGCTTTATAAAGCTTCTCAATCGACTTTCTCGGCAACACAGACAGCGACTCAGGAGTCAGTTGCACAACGTGCTCATCCTGTTCGGACTTCCTCGGCGACTCCTCTTCATAGATATAGCGAACACCCAAATGAAGCGCCATCTTCTCAAAAATTACTGTTTCTCGGAACGGTTTGGCAACAAAGTCATCGAAGCCGTTCGACATGGCGAGTTCCTGGGTTTTAACAAAAGCATTAGCGCTCAAAGCAATAATTTTAGTGTTAGAACCGTTAGGCAGAGTTCTAATTTTTTGAGCAGCTTGAAAGCCGTCTAGAGCAGGCATCCTCAAATCCATCCAAATTAAATGCGGCTTGTACTTTCGCCACAATTTAACAGCCTTAATTCCGTTATCCGCGAACCACACAAGAAAGCCAGCCGACTTCAATATCTGAGTTAGCAGCAACCGATTTGCCGACTCATCGTCCGCTACCAGAATGCGATAATTTTGTTGGTTAGGTGTCAACCCCTTCACTCGTTTTTGCGGCAGTCTGTCATAAACTTCGCTCTCAGTAGCATGACTGACTTTAACGTAAAAACTAAAAACCGTTCCTTTCCCCACAGAACTTTTGACCTTAATTTCACCACCCATCAGCTTCACAAAAGAGTTACTGATTGGCAATCCCAAACCCGTTCCCGTTTGCGATTTTCTGCCAGCATCCGCTTGCACGAACGGCTTGAACAAACGGCTAACCTCGTCAGGGGCAATGCCTGGGCCTGTATCCTTCACAGAGAACTGGAGAAAGAATTTGGATAGCGGTTTTTTTGCCAGCAACTGAAGGCATTTTACAGTCAGCTTCACCCTACCCGCCTCAGTAAATTTAACAGCATTACCCAACAGATTAATCAAAACTTGGCGCAGCTTGCTTTCATCAGTTCGGACGTATTGCGGTACATCTGAACTGCGTTCAAAAACAAGTTGCAACCCCGACGATTGAGTTTTGAGTTGGAACATCCCTTCTATATCATTGAGCAAACTGTACAGGTCAAAAGCATTTGATTCGAGGGTAATTTGACCAGCTTCAATCTTAGACAGCGACAAAATATCGTTGATTAGTTTCAACAAATGCTCGCCACTGCGATTGATAATATCTAAACTCGACTGCTGTTCCGGTGCAGTTTTTTTAGAGTTTACAAGGAGGTGGGCAAAGCCGATAATCGCATTCAGAGGCGTTCTCAGTTCGTGGCTCATATTAGCCAGAAAGGTACTTTTAGCGCGATTGGCACTTTCGGCGGCAATTTTAGCTTGTTTTAGTTCCTTTGTTTTCTGTGCAACTTGCCGCTTTAAATCGCCAGAATATTCTTCTAACCGCTGGCGAGATGCTTTTAACTGGAAATTCATGCGCTTGAAAGCACAGGCTAGGGCTTCGAGTTCGGCAACGCCGCTACCTGAAACTGTTGAGTCGAAGTCGCCACCAGCTATCGCCTCTGTTGCCGAAATTAACCGCAGCAGCCGCTGTTCTATTCTTAGGGAAATGGACAGCAAAAGGCAGATAGAAAGAACCAAAGCCAGCATTACGAGCAAAATAGTGTTGCGGGTGTTAGCCTGAACTTTGTCCGTAAAATCGGTTTCAGGGACAACTGCTACAATCAGCCAGTTTAAGCTTGAAGAGTTTTCAAAAGGTCTGACTTGCAGTAAGTATCTAGAGTTGCTGGCAGTAAAGTTAAGATTTTGGCTGCTGTTAATAGCAGCGAGGCTGCCATAATGTTTAAGCAAATACTCTGTTGAAAGCTGGATTACTTTTTGTTGCAGAGCTTGGGCGCGAATTCGCTGCTGGGAGTCAACAGAAATAGACGGTTTTAGTTCAGTTACCTCGTTCCAAGCAACTAAATGTCCCTCTCGGTCTAAGATAAAGGCTTGACAGTTAGGGCTGATGTGGAAATCGTGCAAGTTGAATGTTGAGGTTGGGGTGGGAAAAGCAGGATTTGTTTTTTGTTGAGGCAATATTGTTTTTGGAGAGTCTGACCCATTTCTTTTCCCATTTGGTTTGATTGTGACTCCGGCTGTTTGACTTGGGCGAAGTTGGTTCACCGAACCAGTTTGCATTTTATTATAATTCCCTTCTCCTTTCCCAACCCGTTCTTTTAAGTAGTTGTCAAGGCGGTCCCAGATGCGGCTCGTTGCTTCTGCCAATAGCTGTGCAACTAAGTCATTCATTGTCTGCCGCCCTGTTTGAAAAGAAAGCCATCCCGTCAGACATAGTAAAGTCGAAATCAGGAGAGCGTTGGGGACTGTAAGCACAACGCGCAGCGGGAGGGCAGACTTTTTTTGAACTGAGCTTTTTGGGCGGAACATTGGTTAAAAAAAGAGAGTGGGAATGAGGAAAAAAACGTTCTTCTTCAGAGGGGAGTAACACCAGAAGTAGAAGAGTTCTCCTCTCCTCATTCACCATCCCCGCTCGGTCTCGTTATGCTGTTTGACTAATTCCTATTAATAGCGCAGCCTCAAACGAATCTGAATCAGTCAAAAGCCATAAGTTCTCAGAGCGAGCGGTTAGCGACACTGGCTCCCGCTTGGCAGTATTGAGGAGAGGATTTGCATCTCAACTAACCCAAGTTGCGTACTTAAAGCCGCTCTAGACTGGTAATGGGTAATGGGTAATGGGTAATTGGAACAAGTTGAGATTTGAGATTTGAGATTTTAAATTGATGGGATTGCCGTTGCTCCCGCTTTGTGCTTGACTCCGGAACGAATGCACTTACCTAACTCTGTCTAACATTGGTTAGATATGAGTAGGTTTGTGTGAACGGTAGTTTGATTCTTCAAAAGCTATTTTGGCTAGCTCGACAATCACAGACAAGTCTACTCCGGCTCGTGCAGCAGCATCGGCCGCCGATAGATTGTGGTTTCTTACTAGAGCTAAAAATTGTCGCACGCTGTAGACTACTGGGTCGCTGGCTGCTGTGTAGCCTTTTTGAATGGCAATCAGCAATCCTTTTTCAACATCTGATGCTGCGGGGGCGCGACCTCTATCAACGTTCACAGTCGGCTCCATTCTTGGGGTGACGGGAGCGATGCGAATTCCTAAGTGTTCTGGTTCTTTGTTGGTAGGAACGATGTTGAAGTTGTAAAGTCGCTGTTTCCCTTTTGAATCTACAGTTTTGATTGAAAGGTTAGTGATGGTAGCTGTGGTAGCTCCCGGAAAATTGAGCGCTTGAATGGGACGCAAGAAAACAGTTTTGGCTTGGCCGCTTGCCAACTGTGCGTCGGTGCTGAAAACTATTTTTGAGGGGTCGGCAATTAAAACGTAGGCGAGAGCTTCATCGGTTGAGCTGAAGTCGATCGTACTCGCGCGACCGGGATAGACTAAAATATCGATCGCACTATTGACGGCAATATCTCGACCCACAGTTTGATAGCCTGTTACTCTTGATTGAGCAAAAGCACAGTCGGGGTAGCTTGCAGTAGCGAACACTGCTGTGAACAAAAGCCCTCCGAGGGAAAGCATTCTTGGGGATTGGATGCGATTCGTCATGGCAGTTATTCGTTGATGTGGAGAAAATTGTTGACAGTAGAAACGGGGATTTCCTTTACTAATCGCCGCAGTCGCGTTGGGGCGACTTAACCGTTTACCGACGGTTTGGTTATCGGTAAATGTTGAGAAAGCTGTTAACAGTAATAGAAACCGGGGTTCCTTTATTAACCACAGCTACATTGGGGCGGTTTAAAAGTTCTTCAGTTGCTCTATCTGAGCGGCTTTCCATCCGTTTTGCCAGGGGGCTGAAGAAGCCATCGAGGACGGCTGACCAAATTTGGGGGTCTCGACTTTCAACGGTGGTTGTACTGCCCCCAAACCTACCGCTAATACTGCTAGAGCTCCTGACTTTAGGCTCTGCGAACACTTGACCGACTCGTCCAACTCCCGACAGCACTGCGGTGAGGATATCCTGTCCGGCAACATCGGAACCTGGGTCGAAGTAGCCTGAAGCAATCAACGGCCGCCCGCCCTCTCCTGCAATCAAAATTGCGCCTTCTGGAATGGGCTGCTGTTTAATCTGACCGTTTCTATCAGAGTAGACAATCGCCACAGCACTAGCTTGTACCATGCGATTGGTTTTGCTGACGGTGCTGGCTTTGGCAATGACAACTGTGCCGGCTGGAAAAGCAATAAAGCCGTTAGTTGCCGTTACGTTGTCTGTGAGGGTGACGGCAAATTTGTCTCCCTGGTGTTTGTTTGAGCTTTCATCCCACAGCAGGGGAATCGAAACTACGCCGTTGGCTGTGGTGCCCAGGGGAACCTGAGCTGTTTGGGAGGTTGAGCCCGTTTGGGGCGTGCGGTTGAGAATGCCTTTTACCCCTGGAGAGTTGACTTGTTCTGCGGTTGGGGAATTTGTTAAGGCTTCTGCTTCTGGAGCAGTTTCTGGGGAAAGGGTTTGAAATTCTGTATCGGGCAAGGATGTTTGGGACTCGCTCAGTCGAGTCGCAGTCTCGATTGGGTTATCGGTAAAATCGGAACTTGTTTGGGGAGAAAGGGCAGCCGGAGTTAATTGGTTAGTTGAGTTTTGGGAGTTGTCGGTGGTTTCGAGGCTGTCCTCTCCTGCAGGAAACTCCGGGTGTAGCCTTTCCCCGCTGGCGTTATTTGGGTGGCTATATAGTTTTTCTGGGATTTGCTCGAAAGAAACGTATGAGGGTTGCGACTTTTGGTTGCCGATATTGACAGTTAGGAATTCAGTTGTTGGAGCTGGCTTTGTCAGAGCGGCGGCGGTAGCACTTGTTGTCGCTGGAGTGCTTGGTGTTGCACTCACGGCATTCGCTATTCGGTTAGGGTCAAAATTTCCCCTAATTTGTCCGAGTTGAGCGAGTTGGTTCCACCGCTCAAACGGGTCGATTTTTTCTTCTCTTGGAGTTGGAATTAAAGGTGGGGGTATTAACGGTTTGGGTATGGGGGCTGGTGGGGGCGCGGGTGTTCTTTGCGGTATGGGTGCGGGTACTGTTACCGTCCGCACTACTGTTCTGGGTGCGGGTAGGGGTTCGCGTAGAGGAGTAGGTGGCGGTGCAGCGCTCCGGGTAGCGACTAGACGCGGAGTTCGCGGATTTCGTGGGGCTCTTGACGGTTTGGGCGACGGTTCTGTTTTGGGTTTTGCGGTTTTTTGCGGTTTTTCGGCTAACAGTTTTTGTTGGTCTTGGTAAGCTAATTTAGCCAGCAACTCCGGTTTTTCATCTTTAATGGTGGGAGAAGAGCTTTCTTTTGGTGTTGATTGTGCGATAGGTTCGCGAGGTGATTTAGGCTTGATAAATTGCCAAATCAGCAGTCCTAGCAATAGTATTCCCCCAGTCAACAGCAGCATTGTCACTGCTCTAGGAACGCCTCTTTCGGAAACAGGCGGGGGCAGTGGTCTTTCCTCATCTTGAGCGAGTTGATATTGAGTTTCAAGTGTTAGGGGTGCATTGGGGTCAAAGTTAGCAATGAAGTTTTCATCAATATCATCATCTTTCGAGGGGGAAGGGGAAGGGGAAGGGGAAGGGGGAGGGGAAAAATTATCTTTTTTGGAAGGGGGAGGCGAAGGGGAAAAGTTATCTTCTGACATCTTGCTATTATCGTTATTAACGATACTTTCGCTATCAAGAGGGAGTGAATTATTTTGCTCAATTTCTGCGGCTGTCAACTTTGTTTGATGAGAATTTTTTGAAGATTCTTGTCTGTTACTCATGGCTACTCTCTTGTTGCTTATTACGATGGTTAATTAACAAATGATTGGCTTGTATGTGAGGGGGACAGAGCAGAAAATTAGGACTTCTTTGTTGTTAAAATACAACCGCTTGAAGTTCATATACAGCACTTTTCAGGTAAGTGAAGTACAAACAAATCAGTTTCTGTAGGGGCGGTACTCCTTTCCCCTTCCCTGTTTTTCCTTCCCCTTCCCCTTCCCCCTCCCCCTCTAAGGTTTGAATTCGACAATTCGGGAAATTTCTAATCCGGCTGCTCTCAAAGAGTGAATAGTCTTCTCTAATTCATTAGCGTTTTCTTTGAGAGGGGATTTAGGAATTTCTACGGCTTTGACGGTGAAAGTTCGATTAAACTGTTCTCGGCTTTCTCCAATGCCTTGCTCTAGCACTACGCGAGTAGCAATTACATCTATTTCCCAAACTCCTCTTTTTATTTCTCTGGGTTCTGAGATGTGAGAGATATAGACTCCAGAGCGGGTTTTTCCTGAATAGATGGTGTTGGGAACGAGTTGGGCAAGTTCGACCAGGGAAGCTTTACCAAACTCTGATTCCATCATCAAGGAACCCATCCAAGCAGTTGTAGGAACTTTGGCACTGCCTTTAACTTTAATGCCGGGGTCGGGGTCATTTGTGCCGGGAATTTTGCCGGGAGCATCCCGATTTTGCAAGTATACAAAAGTATGATATGATGTATTGTTTTTTTGGAAAACCGACACTTAGCTT
>NZ_JAUBPB010000134.1:0-4580 GCF_036700545.1 Microcoleus sp. SVA1B4 | reverse complement strand
GTCCAAAAAGGACGGGCGGGACGCCCATCCCACAATAACAATTAAAATTGTAAGTTATTTAATTCGCGATCCTAAGCCAGTTTTAAATCGGAATCTCAGGGGCCAAACTAACTACAATGTTCGAGATAGCTTAGCCACTATAGCGAATGTTTGGTCTCGCTGCGGCGACAGTGTAAATATGAGAGTAAATGCTGCAATGACAGCCCGCGGTGCCGGCATGGCCACCGTTGACTCCTTCGATTTGGCTCATCGCGGTTTAGTCGATCGCGTCAAATATCGCACTTGCCGCTAAGCAGCTTGTTGGGAGTGTAGTGTGAGGTATTGTTTTCAGGTTTGAATTTGGAATTTTGAATTTTAAGTTGGAAGAGGGAATAATTTTCCCTCTTCCTTCTTGCTTCTTCCCTCTTTCTTCTTCCCTCTTGCTTCTTCCCTCTTGCTTCTTCCCTCTTCTTGACATCCGTTACATCTGATATCTTGCACCATTGTCAGCAACAGGCAAGATGCCTGTTCCACAAGAAAATCTACTCTTTGTGGAACGGGCATCTTGCCCGTTCTTGAGAATGGTGCAAGATGTGAGTTACATCCGTTACATCCGTCGAGCGAATCCGTTGCCGAACTTCCCTTTTCCTTCTTCCTGACATCCGTTATATCCGTTACAGAATCCGTTGCCGAACTTCCTTCTTCCCTCTAAAACACAGTCCCGTCACTTTCAATCTGAATTGGCGGCACTCCACCAGGCCTCAATTCGCCCGCAATTTTCCGCCCCGCCGCCCAAGTTCCTCCTTGCAAAATCTTCACCAGCGGCAATTGTTCCGCACTCAAATGCAGCTTTTCTCGAATAGCAGCGGCAATTTTATCTAAAAGATTCACAGTCAGCGATCGCCATTCTACTATAACTTCCGAACCAGGCAAGTAACTCTGTGCAAAAATAGCCGAATCTTTTGGCTGCAGCAGCCCGATATCCAAACACAAACCGCCGTTGCGGTACTCCGGCAATCCCGTTAACTCATCCAATCCCGCGACTTCTAAACCAAGTTCTTGCAGCGGTTCCAACAGCGAATAAGTCAACCACTGCGAGAGTTTGTGAAACGGCACCAATTCATCTCCCAGATTTTCTCCTGTTAAAGCCGGATGCCGCCAAACATCGCCTAAATTAACACCACCAATTGCATATCTTCCCGGCCAAATTTCCCCAAAACCTGTCAAAATAGCGCTCAACACTTCAGAAGCCTTCACAGTGTTGACTTCAGAAACCCCACTGTTGAGCAAGTATGTTGCCAAATTGCCGGGACGCGGGTTTTCGCTGCCAAATAATAATGGATGCTGGCAAATCGCATTTCCCAAACGCTGCAATAATTCTAATCTGCCTGTTAAACCAACTAGCGGATTGTCTCGACTTACCTGAAATCCAGCAGCTAAGGTTTCTAGTTTTAATTGAGAAAGTCCCTGAGAATCAGCTTGCCAAGGAAAATTGGGATTGCTGGAAAAAACACCTTGACAAAACATCCGCAAGCTGGCTATTGCTAACCCTTCAGAACGGCGGTAAACCTGTCCGGTTTCGGATTCGCAATACTGCCAATCTGCACCAGCACCGGCATCAAGCAAAACGCTGACAATGGCTAAATCAAATTTGATCTTAGCTTGCTCTATGAGTGCAAATTCGGCTATTGCTGCATTCAATTCGGCGAGTCGCGACAGGTTGCCGGCTTCAAAATGTCGCCAGCGACTGTGAAAGGGAATGTTAAAATCGGGATATTGTTGGCGCGTGGTGTCAATTACATAATTTGCTGCTTTGTCGAGTTGGGATAAATCGACACGGAAGTAGCGAAGTTTGTCGTGGCTGGCTAAATCAAAAAGCCGATCGCACTTTTGACGAATAGCAGCCGGCGTTCTCAGATATTCTACAGTCTCAAGTTCACTATTGCCCAAGTTCATACTACCAAACAGCGGTAAACATCGTTTTCTTGAAAAAAGTCAAACTGACTGTAATCTAAAAGATTATCTAAAATCGCATTTTTATCGATTTTGATCAGCTTATATTCCCACTTAGACCCGCTGACTTCGCGTTTTATTTGATCGGAAACTATGACCGAATTTCTTTCTCTACCCGGACATACTATTTTACTTAAATCTTCCAGCCTGTCGGCTATGTGAATATCTTTTCCGTAAGTGCAAGACCTAAATATATATAAATTTCCCTTAGCAACTCCCACCGACAAGCCGCAAGGTATTTGATTGGCGTCAATAAAAAGTTTCCAATTCTCGCACAGACTTTCCATTGCCGCTAAGGCTGAGTGAGCTTCCGGGAAAGTCAACAAATGCGAATCGCCAACAATACTCCGAATTGTGCCGCCGTATTCTTCGCAAATTGTTTTTTCACAAGTATCAAAGTTGGTGAGCAAATATTCCACATCTTTGATCGAATTAGATTCTTGATAGGCTATAAAACCTCTCAAATCTGCTTTAATTATTGCTTGATTCTTGATAATTCGCGTTTTGTAACTTTGGTCAACTTTGTAAACTTTTTCAGGTTCGCTCATCCCTTTCAAAGAAAACTCGTTAACAAAAGACGTTTGCACTTCTGCTTTGTTGAGCGCCAGCCATGCTGCTTGGGACAAATATATTTCATCCGGCGGAGTTACTGATTCTATACGCGCTGTTAAATTCACCGTATCGCCAAAGATATCTTTATCTTGATGCAAGACATCTCCTAATGTAATCGACACGCGAATAGCCAATCGTTCGTCGTTCGCCTTGCTAGATTGTTGCGCTCTCAATTCTTGCTGCATTTCTATGGCTGCTACCGCCGCTGCTGTGACGCTGGGAAAAATTATCCAAAATGAATCACCTTCCCCTTTAATCACGCTGCCTTCATTTCTGGCGCTAATATCTGAAACAAAAGTTTTATGCTCGTTTAACAAACTACTTAAGTCCGACTGAGATAATTTTTTGACTCTGGCGGTATATCCACAAATATCTGTTTTTACGATCACACTAGAACGCAAATTAGCCATAACCTACCCTGACTGATCAAAAACCAGCAATAATTTTATGTGGCCAAGACGCGATAGTTCGCGTCCGATCGCGTCTTAGCCCTCTCAATCTCCTAAATCGCGTCCGATCGCTTCTGCAAGAATTGTAGCATCTGGCACAGGGTCAGGCGTGTAGTAGCCGGCGGCTTTTTTGGCGACGATTTCGACTTGTGCGTCTGCAGGAATCCAATCTTCAGGAATGGGGATGCGATCGACCACCTGAATGCCAGAATTGATAATCGCATTGTATTTCATATCGCTCATAGAAACTAAACTGTCAATGCGAGAGATCCCCAACCAGTGCAGCACGTCTGGCATTAGTTCTTGAAACCGCATATCTTGAACTCCCGCAACACATTCAGTGCGCGTAAAATAGGCATCAGCGCGATCGCCACCTTCCTGCCGTTTTCTGGCATTGTACACCAAAAACTTAGTCACTTCCCCCAAAGCTCTCCCTTCCTTGCGGAAGTAAACTATTACCCCAGAACCGCCGGATTGTGCAGTTTGGATGCAAATTTCCATCCCGTGTACCAAATAAGGGCGACAAGTGCAGATATCCGAACTGAAGACATCAGAACCGTTGCATTCATCGTGTACCCGTACCGCCAACTGCTTATCTGTGTCAGAAATATTCCCGACATCGCCAATAATATAAACCGTAGTTCCGCCAATTGGTGGCAAGAAAACGTGTAAATCTGGCCGCGTCACTAAATCCGAGAACATTCCGCCTGTTTGCTCGAACAGGACACGGCGGAGAACGCTTTCTTGGGCGCCGATTCGCCTAGCAATTCCCGGCAAATACCACACCGGATCGATCGCAATTTTAGTTACTGCTAAATTGCCACCTGCTTTGACTATTTTGCCATCAATTTGCACCCGCCCCTTAGCAATGGCATCTTGCAATTCCGGCATATTAATGTGAGCTTTAGTGACAGCAATTGTCGGTCGAATATCGTATCCCTGCTGGAGAAATGAAGTATAAACTTCGCTAACCAAACCCCCAAAGGGATCGAGAGAAACAATCAAATTGCGATCGCCCCAACTCGGATGCGGCCCGATGTGTGCCGCCGGAGAGGTGTTGGTAAAATCGGGGCGGTGATCGGCTTGGAGTGCCCCGTTCGCAACTGCTAGCGCGCGATAAACAGAGTAGGAACCCGAATGAGTGCCGATCGCATTCCGGTGAGACGATTTGGTAAGGCTACCAATAACAGGCCCCCGTTTCAGCGGATCGATTTCTCCCCAGTGGATGGGATGAGGTTTTGTGCCGGATCTGTCGGGATGGGATGTTAAAACTATATGCTTGGGTTTAGACACAGTTGTTTTTGGCTCTTGCTATGGATGCTGCTGTTGGTTGTAAGCCGAATCGCAATCTGAAACAGTGATTCATCATACCAACCGTACACACCTCCCTGGTTGAAACAATCGCGCTACACACACACAAACCTTTCTCGGCTTGGGTTGCACGATAACAAGAGGTTTTCGTCGGATTTGATATAAGGATCGCCAATTAAATAACTTACAATTTTAATTGTTATTGTGGGATGGGCG
>NZ_JAUBPB010000133.1:0-4783 GCF_036700545.1 Microcoleus sp. SVA1B4 | reverse complement strand
GGGCGTCCCGCCCGTCCAAAAAGGCCGGGCGGGACGCCCATCCCACAATCTTGTGGAAGTTATTTAATTCTCATTCCTAATTAGTCAGGAGTCGTTAGTCATTGGTCATCAGCCATTGGTAATTGGTAGTTGGTAATAAGAAGTCGAAAGTTAAAAGTTAAAACATTCCTTCTGACTAATGACTAATGACTAATGACTAATGACTTAAACTTTCGCTTCCAAGGACTTGAGAAACTCAGTATTTACCCCCGACTCGCGCGTCAGGGCAATTTTCCCAGTACGAGCAATTTCCTTAATCCCAAATCTATTCAGCACCTGGACGATCGCCACCATTTTACCGGGATCTCCGACAACTTCCAATGTCAGCGTATCATCACCAATATCCACCACTCGCGCTCTAAAAATTTGAGCTAACTCAATGATCTCCGATCGCGTCCCGCTAGCAGCATTAACTTTCAGCAACATCAACTCCCGTTCCACACAGGGAATTTCCGTTATATCCTGAACTTTAAGCACGTTAATCAACTTGTACAGTTGCTTTGTCAACTGTTCGATAATTTGGTCATCTCCCGGTACAACCATCGTAATCCGAGACACTCCCCCTTGTTCCGCCGGGCCAACGGCCAGACTTTCAATATTAAAACCCCGACGGGCAAACAAACCAGCAATTCGAGTGAGGACACCCGCTTCATCTTCAACTAAAACCGAAAGAGTGTGTTTCATCAGAAAATTGGGTAGAAACCTCGTCCTTTTAGGACGGCTTTATATTACAATATAATTGGTCAACGACCCACCCGAGACGATGGATCAAACAGCCTATACGAGCGAAGTTCAGCCCGAGGTGCTGGCGGCGAAGCAAAATCGGTAGACCGGTTCAAGAGGATAGGGCAATGGTAAACATCCCTAGAATCAAAACGAAGAAGAATTCCGTTTGGTATTCGACACATAAAAACCGCAGGGCTTGCGGGGTTAGTCTGTGGAGCGAACATAAGACCAAATCTCTTTTAGGGTGGAGGCAGTTGCGAAGAAGCAGAAATTCAAATCGTGAGGTTTGGGAATCCCTGTCCGCGACGGTCGGGGTGGATGTCAATTCTCCAAAAAGACGCATTTCGTGCAATTCTACTTTCGCTAATTCGCCTTTTAGCAGAAGTGCACGCCCATTGAACCTGCCTTAGACATTTTATCGCGAGTTATTGGCCGTTCATCTGCGGGAAAAAACAATATATTAAGCTGTGGGGGCCAGAGTCACCTCCGATCGACAATATTACTCATAGATCGGCGTAAATCCGCCCCCACCCGCTTATTATTGTCGATCGCACCCACATGATCTAAGTTTTTTTGTGTACGAACCTACACAATTACTTGAGCGAATAAAAACTTGAAAGGTCGGGCGGCCCACTGGGACTGAAATTTTGAGACCAATTGGTCTCAAAAATCCTTCAGAGAAAAACCCGGTGTTGCAGGGAGGGCATTTGGCGGCGGACTTGTTCTAGTCGATCGGGATTAATTTCTGCAATTGCCACACCCGGTTCGTCTCCAGCATCCGCCAAAACGGCACCCCAAGGGTCTATAATCATCGCGTGACCGTGTGTTTGACGGCGGCCGTAGTGGTGTCCAGTCTGTGCCGGGGCAATCATATAACAAGTATTCTCGATCGCCCTAGCTTGCAACAAAACCTTCCAGTGATCCTTGCCAGTGTAAGCAGTAAACGCCGCCGGCACGAACAAAATATCAGCCCCCTTGTACGACAAATGCCTGTACACTTCCGGGAACCGCACGTCATAGCACACCGAAAGTCCCAGCGTCCCCAAATCCGGCGACACATAAACAGGCGGCAAATCTTCACCAGCTTTCACAGTGTTCGATTCCCTGTAAGTAATGCCGTCGGGAACATCCACATCGAACAAATGTACTTTTCTGTACCTTGCCACTTCAGTGCCGTTTGGGTCTACCAGCAAACAAGTATTGTATACCTTCCCCCCGGTCGTCGGCACTGGAAATCCGCCGCCCAGAATCGTTACCTGGAACCGTTGGGCCATCGTTTTGAGGAATTTTTCGCTTTGGAGTCCGATCGCCTCTGAAGAAGCAATTTTTTCCTCCTCTTCTCCCATGAACGAGAAATTTTCTGGTAAGGAAACTAACTCCGCACCCCGACGCACTGCCAGGTCGATTAATTCCTCTGCCTGAACCAAATTTTTTTGCAGGTCAGGCAAGCTAGTCATTTGAATTGCTGCGGCGAGATAAGACTTCATCGATTCAAAATATTAGTCAATAGTCAATAGTCATTAGTCATTAGTCATTAGTCATTAGCCATTGGGAACTAATTTGATAACTAAATAGTTTAGATCCTTGGGTTTTACCCATCTCGGCGCTGGTTTTGCCCGAACTGGTATGGTTTGAGAGTTTTGATATTTGAGTTTTAAATTAGCCTGTAACTCATAATTCAAAAATCAAAACTCTCAACTTTTACCTTCTAGGTTTTGCAACCTAATTTCCTTCAAATCTTACGGCATCGGATGGAAAAGCAGGTCGGGGAAAAAGCGGTTGAATTCAATTAAAGCCGCGCCTTGAATAGATAGCCAAAGGATAGCCAATACTGGTGCGGTCGAAAGAAACTTGACAAAGTATTGCATGAATTCTGCTCCTGAAAATTCGAGACAGTTAGTAATTGCCGATCGGTCTAGCGTGCTAATTGCTAATTTCTAGTTAATTACTTAACTGTTAGCTATTAGCTCTTCTCCATTTCCCAATTTTAGCGGGGGGAAACAGTAATTTCGTCGTCCTTCGCAAACATTTCACCGCTGGTGATTGATGTGAGAGCTGCCAGAGGCCATAAAACGCCGCTCAGCATACATTTGATTGCCAAAGGAACGTCGATAATAATCTCTTTTTCCTCTGGGGTTGCTGATTTTTTGGTAACTTGCAGATAAGAACGGCCTACCCAACCAATCCAACCAGCCATATACAAGAACAGTATGCTAGGAATCAAAAAGTCCCCTGCTTTGCTCAAGTTGCCGTCTACGATTAAGTGCGGGTATCCTTCCGGGCCGCACATAGCTTGAGAATAGCGATCGAACCGCGCTTTCGCAGATGCGGGGTCGCCATTGGTTGAACGTGCATTTTTAGCCAGTTCCTTGAATTCGGGAGAGTCCTTGCACGGCACTAAATTGTAAGCCGAAGCAACTGGAGCAAAACTGAACCAGACACTCAACACTAAAATTGCAGCAAACAATCGTCGCATGGAATTGTTTCCTTTTGTTACAAAACAATAAGTTTTTGTACAAGCATTTCAACTTGCCAATCTGGAATCCAGATTACCGTGTTTGTTGACAGTGTAAAGTATCCATCATTGATGTGGCAAAGCCCAATAGAATGAGGGATTCCCGTTCTCATAGGTCAATGCTGAGCTAGCAATACCGCGAGGATATTCCTTCATTGCATCCGATGATGGTCTTACCTGTCGATCGGGCAAAAATCCCTTAACAATAACCTGAGTACAGGTAGAGCGGGGGACTTGCGCCGAATTAGTTAAGCTAGCAATAACTAACCTATCAAATAAAATTAGCAGTTAATGGCAACCATTTTCGCGATCGAAACAAGTTGTGACGAAACAGCAGCAGCAATTGTTAAGAATCGTCAAGTTTGCAGCAATGTTGTAGCATCACAAATTAAAATCCACCAGCAGTATGGCGGAGTAGTGCCGGAAGTGGCTTCGCGGAGTCACCTAGAAATGCTCAATCAGGTAATTGCCCAGTGTCTCGGTGAAGCAAACCTCAGTTGGTCAGAAATTGACGGCATTGCAGCGACTTGTGCCCCCGGTTTAGTAGGTGCATTGTTAGTCGGGCTGACAGCGGCGAAAAGCTTGGCAATAGTCCATCAAAAACCTTTTTTAGGCGTCCACCACCTCGAAGGGCACATCTACGCTTCTTACCTTACCGAACCCGACTTGCAGCCACCGTTTTTGTGTTTGTTAGTTTCCGGGGGACACACTAGCTTTATTTACGTCAAAGATTGCGGCGTTTATGAAACAGTAGGACAAACACGCGATGACGCCGCCGGCGAAGCTTTTGATAAAGTTGCGAGACTGTTGCAGCTAGGATATCCCGGCGGGCCGCTGATTGACAAATTGGCCGCCCTTGGCAATCCCCAAGCATACCCTCTACCAGAAGGCAGAATTTCCTTGCCTGGTGGCGGCTATCATCCCTACGACAGTAGTTTTAGCGGCTTGAAAACCGCTGTTTTGCAATTAGTACAGAAACTCAAGAAACAAAATAACAATGTGGGTGCGGAAGGCATCTTACCTGCCTCTACAATTAATGATATTGCGGCCAGCTTTCAGGAAACAGTAGCCAAGGGTTTAACAAAAAGAGCGATCGACTGTGCCGTAAATTTCGGGCTTACCACTATTGTAGTCGGCGGGGGAGTTGCAGCAAACAGCGGACTCCGAAAACACTTACAAGCAGCAGCAGCCAAACACAACTTGCGGGTATTGTTTCCGCCATTAAAATATTGTACAGACAACGCAGCAATGATCGGCTGTGCGGCGGCCGAACACTTGCAGCGAGGACACACCTCACCGCTGACTTTGGGAGCAAATTCAAGAATGGCTGTCAGCGATATTATGGAAATGTACAAGAGTCATTAGTTATTATACGAATTTTTTATGAGGCTGCATAGAATCTGATCCCCCCTAGCCCCCCTTAATAAGCAGGGTGGATTAATTGTCAAAAGAGTAAACCAGTGGGGCTAGGCTATTTGCTGACGAGCACGCGCCAGATTTAAT
>NZ_JAUBPB010000132.1:0-4852 GCF_036700545.1 Microcoleus sp. SVA1B4 | reverse complement strand
AAAAGTTTTTTTTAGTTATTTAGTAATGCACAAATTTAGGTGTTTGTCAAATTAATTTAGATGCGTTTACCCTGATTCCTTAGTCGGTGTTCGGGTGATTAACACCTCTTGCAAATTACCGACTACGAATTACCGATTGCCAATGGCTAATTATTGCTCAAAGCTAAAAATAGCTCGACAGCAGTCAACAGCGGTATACCTGACACTCCGCAAAATTAAATGTAGGATTAAGTGTTGCCGTGAATCAGAAAAAAAAGATGAACATATCCACTATTTGGCGAAAACTCCGCAGCCAGCAAGCCTTCTGCTTGGCTGTACTCCTGGCAGGTTGCCTGGTATTTATCGGTTGTTCCCCCGCACAGTCAACGGCTGGCAATTCAGTCGATCCCAAGTTGAAAGAGCAAGTCTTGCAGGTGATCCGCGAAAATCCCCAAGCAATTTTAGAGTCGGTACAAGGGTACCAGCAACAGCAGCAGCAGTCTCTCAAAGCAGCGCAGCAGTCATTTTTGCAGGAGATGAAAACTAATCCCAAATCTTCTATAGGGGATTCTCCCACCACGGGTTCAGCTTCGCAGCAGATTGTACTTTTAGAATTCTCTGACTTTCAATGTCCGTTTTGCGCGCGCGCTCACGATACTGTCAAGCAGTTTATGGCAAAACACCAGGACAAAGTTACTTTAGCTTACAAGCATTTTCCCTTGACTTCTATTCACCCTCAAGCGCTACCGGCAGCTAAAGCAGCTTGGGCGGCGGGGCAGCAGGGCAAATTCTGGGAATATTACAGCGCTTTGTTTGAAGGGCAGAAAGATTTAGGCGATCCATTGTACCCATCGATCGCCCAAAAGCTCAATCTAAAATTAGATAAATTCAACACCGATCGCAACAGCCCCGCTGCAGAAGCCGCCATTGCCAAAGACGTGCAACTTGCTCAACAACTAGGCATTGAAGGCACTCCGTTTTTTATTATGAACGGCGAAACTTTCTCCGGGGCGGTCGAGCTTTCTGAGATGGAAAGCATTCTCGCCTCTGTCTCGAAATAAGTAATTCCTGACTCTTGGAAACCGAGTATAAAAATGCGTTCCCAGCCTGCTTGGGCTGGGAACGAGAAAAACCCGAAAAACTCGAAAAATCTTTGATTAAACCGCAGCTAACTCAGGAGTCGGACGCTTGCTGTGGCGGATACCCTCGATCGCCGCTGCGTAATCATTCGCCTTAAACACAGCAGAACCAGCGACGATCGCATTTGCGCCCGCTTCCAGAACCTGCCAAGTATTGTTCCCCTTCAAACCGCCATCTACCTCAATCCAAGGATCGAGGCCCTTGTCGTCGCACATTTTACGCAACTGGCGAATTTTCGGCAAAACAGCCGGGATAAAACTTTGACCACCAAAGCCCGGATTGACGCTCATAATCAGCACCAAATCGCAAAGTTCCAGCACGTACTCGATCAACTCCAAAGGCGTCGAAGGATTCAGAACCACACCAGCCATTTTGCCCAATTCCCGAATTTGGCCGAGGGTGCGGTGCAAGTGAGGCGAAGCATTGTGTTCCGCGTGAACCGAAATAATGTCAGCACCAGCCTTAGCGAAGTCCTCGACGTACTTCTCCGGCTCCACAATCATCAAGTGGACATCGATTACCTTGGTAGTAACAGGGCGAATTGCCTCAACAATCAGCGGCCCGATAGTAATATTAGGAACAAAGCGACCGTCCATCACATCTACGTGAATCCAGTCAGCCCCAGCTCGATCGACAGCCTGAATCTCTTCTCCGAGACGGCTAAAATCGGCTGATAATATGGATGGAGCAATAACGATGGGTTTTTGGGATTGGGTCATGGCTAAGTCTGTTCTCCTGACTGCTGTGCTGTATCCAGTTTATCAAAATACGGGTCTCCGGGTCGAAAAGTTGCCAACGATCAGTCGCGAGATTGGGAGGGCAGAAAAATTTTGCCTCTGACAGACAAGTTTGGCGATCGCGCCAGCCCAGCTCTGGGAATTTTGGTTTAGGATATAAATTTTCCCTCTAACAAATAACTTGTGTGCAAAATCCGACCGAAAGCATCCAGGATACAAGCCCCCAAATTCATCCGTCCAGAAATAAAAAACCTGTATCCGATAAACAAGCGCCCGAATTTATCTCGCGCAAGTCAATGCTTCAATGCTTCAATCTAAAATCTAAAATCGATTGACCTTCTGCAAATTTTGAGTACCGAATTATGAAAAAAACAGATCCCTTAGAAAATCCTGAACTCGATCGTGCCAGTCTGTTTGTATTAATGATCCCAGTCATCGGCTTTTTCCCCGCCCTGTGGACTCTTTACCGCCGTCAGGGTAGTCCCGAACGCAAAGCCGTCAGCCGCTTGGCAATTGCCCTTGCTTTTAGTTGGCTCTTAGGACATATTCTTTTAGAAGCTGGAGCGATTTCTGCGGAATCTCCGACACTTCCCATGTTATTAATGAGTAGCCTGCTAACAACCAGCTATTTCATCGTTGCTCTGGGACTGATGGTTCGCCTCTGGAAGCGTCAACCGCTATGGTTGCCTGGAATTAGTCGCTTAGCCGAGCAAGTAGTAGGCAAACATTTATCATAATTTAGGGTTTTTTTAAGCCCCTACCCTATTGATTGAGTGCGTCTTCAGCTTGATACTACATATTGCCATTATCTTTTTTATTTTTGTTGTGTGTGAGGAAGCCAGTGCCAGCTCAAAAAATTCCTAATCAAGACCCTATCCAACAATCAACTGCTCAACCTGCAACCAAAAAAGCTTCCCAGCCCCATCGAGGCCGCTGGCTGGGATTTGGTTTTGGTTTGGCTGGAGTAGCCATGCTCTCAGCCACAGCCGGAGCATTGCTAGCCGTCTCCCTTTCTACAACGCCGCTTCAGCAACAAAAGTTGAGCCCTGAAGAAGCAGCAGTATTTTCTCAAGGCGACATGGCAAAGCTCAACATGAAGATGCCGGAGCTGACTCGCCCAGTTAATATTTTAGTTTTAGGACTTAAAGTTCTGACCTCTGACATCGAAGGAGGTGTCAACAAAGATGTCGGATACGAGGTTTGGGAAAACTCCTTTAAGGGCTTAACCGATACTATGCTGTTGGTGAGGTTTGACCCTCAAAATAAAAAGTTAAGCGTGCTTTCCATTCCGCGAGACACCCGCACCTATGTTGAAGGCCGGGGCGAGGTGAAAATCAACGAAGCTAATTACTACGGTGGCCCGGCTTCGTCAGCGAAGTCAGTCAGCGGACTCCTGGGCGGTGTGGGAATTGACCGCTATGTCACAGTTAATATTCATGGTATCAAAAGTTTGGTCGATGCCCTGGGTGGCATTACTATTAATGTCCCTAAAGACATGAAATATACCGATCATAGTCAGCATTTATATATAGATTTAAAGGCTGGCAAGCAGAAACTCAACGGCGAACAAATCGTGCAATATTTGCTTTATCGGCACGACGATTTGGGCGACATCGGGCGGGTGCAGCGCCAACAATTGTTGATGCGGGCTTTTGTGGAACAGGAAGTAAATGTAGGTTTGCTGTCTCGACTACCGAAGATTTTATCGGTGATTCAGTCTCACCTTGACACGAATTTGAGTATAGAAGAATTGGTAGCTTTGGCGGGTTTTGCTACTCAAACCGATCGCGCTGGCGTGCAGATGTTGATGGTTCCCGGCAAATTTAGCGATTCTAAGGACTACAAAGCAAGTTTTTGGTTGCCCGACCAATATGCCATCGAAACTATGGTGGCGGAACATTTTGACTTCGGCCAAAATACTTGGACAATTGAGAATGCTGATTCGACTTTTCTGAAGGTGGCGATTCAAGATAGTACCGGAGATCCATCGGCTGTTGAAGATTTTGTCAATAATTTGACTCAAGCCGGTTATCGGAATGTTCAGGTTTATAAAGCTTGGCCCGAACCGCTGGAGGTAACTACTCTAGTAGCTCAACAGGGCGATATTAAAGGTGCTCAAGCGATTCGCCAGTTTTTGGGTTTTGGAGATGTGTTGGTTGAGAGTACCGGTTCTTTGAATTCGGATGTCACAATCAGATTGGGTCAGGATTGGTTGGCGAAAAAGGCTCAGTCCGGTGGTGAGGCTAAGTCTTTTTAAACTGGATTTTAACTGGGGTATTTGTAGGGACACAGCAATGCTGTGTCCTCTTATTTTCTGTTGGTAGAGATGGAGGCGATCGCTTTTTTGTCTATTTACTGATAGTATATTTTTGGGTGATGATGAATCACGATCGCAATACCGATACTTCCCTCCGCAGTCACAAGTGAAACAATAATCAACGAGGGAAAGCTTAAGATATTTTATCAAGGTAGGGTTGATGAACAAGGGTGATAAAATAGACCGACAGCGAGAACATCAGGCAAATGAACGCACCTTTCTGGCATGGTTACGAACTTCACTGGCTTTAGTTGGTTTTGGGTTTGCAATCAGTCGGTTCAGTTTATTTCTCCGTCAATTTCAAGCTACAGTGACTCAGCAAGAAGTTTCCTCCCCTCCCTTCTTCAACTCCGAAACTTTAGGGCTGAGTCTGGTCGTTTTTGGGATTGCGGTCATTGCCTTAGCAGCATGGCGTTATAATCGAGTATTCTGGCAAATTGAGCGAGGTGATTATCGCCCAAATCGTGTGCTAGTTTGGATTCTGACTGGAGTTGTAATGATTTTAGGAACGTTAAGCATTCCGTTGGTGCTATGGCGCGATCGCGCAAATATAGCTCCCACTTCAACTCCTAAAAACTCTCAATTCTAAGTTAACCCGATCGCTTAGGATCGCGAATTAAATAACTTACAATTTTAATTGTTATTGTGGGATGGGCGTCCCGCCCGTCCAAAAAGGACG
>NZ_JAUBPB010000131.1:0-4922 GCF_036700545.1 Microcoleus sp. SVA1B4 | reverse complement strand
GAGTTGGAGTTTCCGCAGGCGTCGGCGTCGGAGTTCCCGTGGGAGTTGGAGTTTCCGCAGGCGTCGGCGTCGGAGTTCCCGTGGGAGTTGGAGTTTCCGCAGGCGTCGGCGTCGGAGTTGGAGTTGTATCTACAATAGTCAAAACAGCACTAGAAATTGCTCCTAAATCTGCTTTGTTAGTGGGATTGTTCAGAGTTAAATTAACAGTTTCATTCTCTTCTATCTCTGAATCATCCACAATTGGAATCGTGAAAGTTTGAGTAGTTTCGCCAATGCCAAAATTTAATGTTCCCGATTTCTGGTTATAGTCACTACCAGCATTAGCAGTGCCATTACTTGTACTGTAACTGACAGCAGCAGCCACATTAGCATCAGTGCGAGTAACGGTAATTGTGGCAAATTGACCGTTTTCATTAACGCTGTAGTTGGCGTTGCTGAAATTAAATGTGCCTGGATTGGTGAGGTTGATAATGAACGATTGGGTATCAGAAGTATCGAGTCCTTCGTTATCTCTACCGCCATTATCTCTCAGGTTTAGAGTTATATTAGCACTGCCGATCGCCCCCGGCATCGGTGTAAAGGTTAGCGTCCCCACCGAGTCGATCGCAGGTTGTACACTAAACAAAGCAGCATTATCATTCCCTACCACTTGAAAAGCCACAGTTTGTCCTGATTCGTTAGGGCCTGGAGAAATCGCAGTCGCCCATCCGGGGATGGTTTGTGGCCCCGAATTGCTGCTGAGAGTGCGATCGACCCCTTTGACAAACGAAGGTGGATCGTTGACTGGATTAACTGCGATCGAACTTGTTAAACTATTAGTGCTAAACGGCGTTGTTCCACCAGTAACTGAAGCATTGACGCCGGCAGTACCGTTACCCACTCCGTTACTTCCATCCCACGCCTGAAAAGTAATTGTTGGTTTGCTTCCAGCGGTACTGTAATAGTCTTGGTTGGGTACAAACCGAACTTTCGCAGGCGTTTGCAGGGAAACCCGCGTCAGGTTGATGTTAGCTTGCGCCGAGGTAGTGCCGTCACCGAGGAATAGAAAATTAGGAGTTTCGTAAGGATCTATCTGGTCGCTAAATCCTGAATAATCGCGCAGCGGGCCGGTTAGTATGATAGCGCTGCCATCGGAAAGAAAGTATTTGTTACCTTGAACTCTGAGAGTGTAGTTAGTAGCAATATTGGTGTTATAAGCAACATTCTCTGCTGCAACAAATAAGCCGTTTGTTTGTCCGCCTGGGTTGGGAGTAATGCCGTCGCCTTGTGCGAAGATATTGCCAGAGTTTTCAGATAGCCGCTGGAAACCGATTTCAATGGCTTTGCGATCGCTAGTAACGGCAACAATGCTAAAACCTGCCCGATCTTGATTAGTGCGGGATTCCGAGATAATTTGGAGATTAAAAGACAAGCTAAAGCCTGTAGTGCGATCGAGCGGTGGAAATGACGGATTTAAAGAATTTTTTGTATAGCCAGCATAAATTCTATTGTCCGCACTGCTGTTTAAATTAACTCCATTACCGCTAAAAAATTCTGAAGCTGTAGCGGTAGGAGAAGCAAAATTTGAGTTAGTCAAAGACAGCCAATTTTGAGAACTGGGAGTGTTACCAAGTAAGCCATTATAAAGAGGAGTCGGACCGAGCACTGTTGCTGAAGTTTCCGACACTGCACCGAAATTTGTCCAAGTATTGCCATCTGTTGAAAATTGCCAGTTACCGTTAGTATTGTCTGCAGCGGTGACTGCGACACCCAAAGGATCGCCATTAGCGTCACTTCCTAACTCGCTAGTGAGGTTAAAAATACTAAAGCCTGTGTTATCGGCGCTGGGTATATCTTCATTAATTGCGATCGGCGGATTAACATTAGGAGTTGCCAAATTGGGAGCAATGTTAACCGATCGGTTGCGGAGACTGTTAATATAAATACTGTTAATTCCGCCGTTGGGCAAACCCAAGGTGCCGGGACTATCTATAGTATAACTAGCAGTTCTGTTGATGCCGCCAATAGCGCTGGAAAACTCAACATTACCCCCGTTGGGTGGTGCTAAAATTTGCACCTTAGCCTCACTCCCAAAGGCTCCGTGTGTTCCTGTTCCTGGACTCCTCCAGGCGAGGGAATCAACAGAAGTAATTCCCGCACTGCTAGTATCTACCCAAACAATATCTGAGGCTGCAAAATCCCCACCAAAAGCGTTAGTTCCGACTAAGATATTATTGAGATAAGTACCGCCAGCAGCGTTATTTATCAGCAATTGAATGTTCCAATCAGCATCATTTCCGTCGGCAACGGGGTTGTAGTTAATATCATCAGTAGGAATGACACCTGAACCGCCGATCGCAATTATGGTTCCTGCCTTGAATACAGGAGCAATACTCGCCATGTTCCTGAACTGATAAGCAGAATTTTTCTGTGCTGTTGCACCAATTGAGTCGCCTACAAAATAGCTCTGAAGCTGAGTTGCGCTTACATCTTCCGTCAACAGCAGTTCCACATACTCATTCCCCTGGAATTGCCCGTCCCGCCGGAATTCGTTAATAATTATCTGTCCCATCTAGATGCACCTAAATTTGAGATGATTATGTATTAGCTGCCAACTACTATCAATTTTTTTACATTTAATTTTTATTTACGTAAATACACTGTCAGTAGTTTCTCCGTAAAGTGGCTTTTTTAAGTCATTTTTATTACTAAAATAATACCGGGAGTGCAGAGCAGTGTCAAGCAAAAGCTTGGAGTATTGTCGATCGCACTCCCGGACGCAAAAAGTGATTTGATACACTGCTCATAGTGGCAAGCTACGCGCTGTGCACCCTACATAATTAACTAAGGTGCGTACTCCGCACCTTAGTTAATTAATTTGTGCTTACCCGAAGATGGTAAAATCATTCAGACCGATCGCACTAGCTTGCACTCCATTCAAAGCAGCCAACAGTTGACCGTTCTCACCAATCCTGATGAAAGCTGCATTAGCGTTTTGGGTAATACTAAGTTGACCAAAAGTTAGACCACCCGCTAACACCAACAAATCTTCACCTTTTGTGAAATCAGTAATTAGATCGCTGCCTTCACCTGCTGTTAAAACAAAGCGATCGCGCCCAATGCCGCCGTTGAGAATATCATTTCCCAAACCCCCAATCAGACAATCGTCACCTTTGCCGCCGTAGAGAGTATCGTTGCCCTCATCGCCGCACAGTTTATCGGAACCGCCGTTGCCAAACATCAGATCGTTGCCAGCAGCGCCGCACAGGGAATCTGCCTCGCCGTTAAAGTCGATCGCACTGTCTCCGAAAATAGTATCGTCCCCATCGTCGCCACAAATGCTATCACTGCCGCGATCGCCCAACAGCCGATCGTTGCCAGTACCCCCCACCACAACATCATTGCCCTTGCCGCCGTAAACAGTATCATTGCCCTCGCCGCCGCTTAGAGTATCCGCAGCATCTCCCCCGTTCAAGAAGTCGTTACCCGCACCGCCAAACAGCAAATCGCGTCCAGTCGAGTCAGGGTTAAACGGGTCAAAACTGCCTCCAAACAAGCAGTCGTTACCCTGAGCCCCAACGAGAGTGTCATTGCCTTTGTCGCCCCAAATCAAGTCATCGTCTTTGCCGCCGATCGCCACATCATCGCCCTTACCCCCGAAAATGCGATCGTCGCCGCCGGCCCCGTTGAGGTAATCATTGCCACTGCCGCCAAACAGCAAGTCTTTGTCTGCATTCGGGCCAAGGGGGATATTGGTGGGCAGTGCCCCGTAAATATTGTCGTTGCCTTTTTCGCCCAGCAGAACGTCGTCGCCGTTGAAACCGCTGATAACGTCGTTGAGATTGCTGCCGATGAGGAAGTCGTCGCCGTCAGTGCCATTGAAAGTGCGATCGACAGAATTCGGGCCCGGAATCGAACCGATCGCGGGTAGGGTAATCTGTTCGCAAATGCAATCGGTATCGCCCCCTTGAACGCTGTCAGAGTCAACAGGAATTCCGGTGGGAGTCGGAGTGCCGGTGGGAGTCGGAATTCCGGTTGGGGTTGGAGTTTCCGTGGGAGTCGGAGTTTCCGTGGGAGTCGGAGTTCCGGTTGGAGTCGGAGTTCCGATGGGAGTTGGAGTTCCGGTTGGAGTCGGAGTTCCGGTTGGAGTCGGAGTTCCCGTTGGAGTCGGAGTTCCCGTTGGAGTCGGAGTTTCCGTGGGATTTGGAGTTTCCGTGGGAGTCGGAGTTCCCGTGGGGGTTGGAGTTTCCGTGGGAGTCGGAGTTCCCGTGGGAGTGGGAGTTTCCGTGGGAGTCGGAGTTGGAGTTCCGGTTGGGGTTGGAGTTTCCGTGGGAGTCGGAGTTGGAGTTCCGGTTGGGGTTGGAGTTTCCGTGGGAGTCGGAGTTCCGGTTGGAGTCGGAGTTTCCGTGGGAGTCGGAGTTCCGGTTGGAGTCGGAGTCGGAGTTCCCGTGGGAGTTGGAGTGTCCGTGGGGGTTGGAGTTCCCGTGGGAGTGGGAGTTTCCGTGGGAGTCGGAGTTGGAGTTCCGGTTGGGGTTGGAGTTTCCGTGGGAGTCGGAGTTGGAGTTCCGGTTGGGGTTGGAGTTTCCGTGGGAGTCGGAGTTCCGGTTGGAGTCGGAGTCGGAGTTCCCGTGGGAGTCGGAGTTGTCGGCGTTGGACTTGTCGGCGTTGGACTTGTCGGCGTTGGACTTGTCGGCGTTGGACTTGTCGGCGTTGGACTTGTCGGCGTTGGACTTGTCGGAGTCGGACTTGTCGGCGTTGGACTTGTCGGAGTCGGACTTGTCGGAGTCGGACTTGTCGGCGTTGGAGTTGTCGGAGTTGGAGTTGTCGGAGTTGGAGTTGTCGGAGTTGGAGTTGTCGGAGTCGGACTTGTCGGAGTCGGACTTGTCGGAGTCGGACTTGTCGGAGTCGGACTTGTCGGAGTCGGACTTGTCGGAGTCGGACTT
>NZ_JAUBPB010000130.1:0-5221 GCF_036700545.1 Microcoleus sp. SVA1B4 | reverse complement strand
CATTCGGGGTACTTCGCTTAGCGCTCAGATTCATCCCCTCTGAATATACGCCCGGGACTTCCCGGCTGGTAGTTAAATCCAGCACGCTCAGCAGCCAGTTCACATACTCGCATAATCTGACTTCCAATTCTTCGACGTGCCGATGCTGGATGAACAAAGAATGCACGAATCTTTGCCGAGTCGCTGTCTGGGTTGAGGAGGCTGTCTTCTGGATTATTTTTGCCTGAATCACCTCCATAAAGCGTTTTACGTTTACTCCAACCACCGCAACCAACAATTTGGTGATTGTTCTCAGCAACAAAGTATGTTTGGTCTAGAATCAGTTGAGTATCAACCCCAAAAACTATGCCCAGTGCGCCTTCAATCTGCTCTGAACTATAGTAGCTTGCAGGCACAAGCTCTAGCAGAATCAGGAATTAAAGTTGTTAACTTAGGACTGTCTTCTAAGGAAGCTAATCGAATAAAAAAATCCATTGAACCGATCGGCTAAACAAATCGCTCTCTTAGTTTGTCACATCCGTGAAAGCCGCAATGCAGCGATCGCCCGTTAGCGAAGCTTGCAGAAGAGGATCGCCCACCCCCAGCTTTAAGCAAACACCCAAATCCCTCACCCTCGCCCTTTTTTTCATTTGGTCACAGGCTATGATTGACGGTTGGCAGCTTTTGAGAATCTAAATGCTAAACACAAATACAATTATTTCCAGCCTGCTGTTATTTATCCCAGTTTCCATCGCCGGACACTTTCTCGGCTGGGAATCCTCCACAATCTTCGTCACCTCGGCTTTAGCCATCATCCCTCTAGCCGCCTGGATGGGGACGGCCACCGAAGAAATCGCCGTCGTCCTCGGCGCCAACTTGGGGGGTTTGCTGAACGCTACCTTCGGAAATGCCACGGAACTGATTATCGGCATCGTCGCCCTCAACGCCGGACTAATAGATGTTGTCAAGGCCAGCATCACCGGTTCAATTATGAGTAACCTGTTGCTGGTGATGGGATTTGCGATGCTGCTGGGCGGCTTGCGTTACAAAGAACAAGAATTTCAGCCGATAGTCGCCCGGTTGAACGCTTCAGCGATGAACTTAGCCGTGATTGCCATTTTGGTGCCGACTGCAGTTAATGCCACCTCTACGGGCATCCCTGCAGAAACTATGCAGAACCTCTCTAGCGCTGTTGCTATAGTCCTGATTGTCGTCTACGTGCTGACGCTGCTGTTTTCGATGAAAACCCACAGTTATCTGTACGATGCGGGGGTAGCAGAAATAGAAATGCTTGAAGAATTAGCTGAAAGTAACTTAGCACCAGACAGTCCTGACCACAAAGTCAATCTGCCGCTGTGGATTGGGGTGCTGTTGGCCTGTACCCTGATGGTAGCTGTCGAGTCGGAACTGTTGGTGGGTACTCTGGAAGAAGCGACGGCGCGTTTGGGGCTGACATCACTGTTTACCGGGGTGATTTTAGTGCCGATTATTGGCAATGCAGCCGAACATACAACAGCGGTGACGGTGGCGATGAAAAATAAAATGGATTTGTCGGTTTCTGTGGCCGTGGGTTCGAGTTTGCAAATTGCTTTGTTTGTTGCGCCGGTGTTGGTTTTGGCAGGTTTTGTCTTGGGCCAACCGATGGACTTGAATTTCAACCCGTTTGAACTTGTAGCGGTTGCGGTGTCGGTGCTGATCGCCAATTCTATCAGTTCTGATGGCAATTCTAACTGGCTAGAAGGTACTTTGCTCTTGGCAGCTTATACGGTTTTGGCGCTGGCGTTCTACTTCCATCCGGTAATTGAGGGACTTGTTTAAAAGGCTTTCTTGTGCTGAAGGAAGAGGGAAGAGGTTCGAGGGAAGAAGGCAGATTTTTTCACTCCCTCACTCGCCCACTCTCCCACTCTCCCACTCCCTCACTCGCCCACTCTCCCACTCTCACTTCTTTCTTCGAGAATGGTGGTTGCGATCGTACAATTGAAATGTGGCTGCTCTCTCGTTATTAGTTCTGGTCTGTTTGTACATTATGTGCTCTCATCAGGGATTTGTGACCTCGATCGGCTGTGACAAATAACAAAACCTTTGGCCTCAAGCCGATCGTTCGATCGCACTGCCCCGGTTATACAAAAACACGGGATGCTGAAGTCAAGCAAGACTAAAGCCTCCCTCGACTTCAGAGACGTTGGAAGATTTCAATCAAGGGTGCTCATGAGTCTTTTACTAGGTGTGCTACGATCGTCATAAGTTGAAAATTGAGTTGAACTCAATAGCCAAAAAGTTCACCAAAATTAGTCATACTTAACTGGACTGGTTAACCTTCTGGGCGGTATGATTACATCAGTGCCGAAAACAAAGGTTTAATTATCTGGGAGAGTAAACCGAGCGTGCAAGTCAAAACTGACCAGCCTGTAAAAAGGTCGAACGGGAGTCCGCGTTTCGTTAAATTGGTTGAAAATATGGGATGACTCATGGCTAAAAGCTTCAACTAAAATTACATCAATTAGGGCGTTGCTCCGCCCGAATTAACGCCTGTGGACAAGAAGGAGCCGACTCCCTTGGGTGAAGCAGGAAGCAGGCCATTCAGGAGCAATCCTGATTCAATGGTGAGACTTAAATAAGTTTAGCCAACTTTTGTGTAGCAGTAAACGACGGTCGATTTAAAACTGACCAGCCTATAAAAAGGTCGAACGGGATACCACGATTCGTTAAATTGGTTGAAAATAATGGTTAAACAATGGCTAAAAGCTTCGACAATAATAAATAGTTGTAGAGACTTCAAAAATAGGGTGCTGCTCCACCCGAATTTACGCCTGTGGACAAGTAAGAGCCGACTCTCTTGGCAGAAGCAGGAATCAGACCCTCTAGAAAATACTTCTAGTTGAATGGTGAAACTTAGATAAGTTTAGCCAACTTTTGTAGAGCAGTGTCAAAGTAAAACTTGATAGAGCAACCTCAATCAGGGTTATGTGGCTTCTGTGAGTTATTGCCTCAATCCCAAATGCCCGAATCCCTCCGATCCAGCCAACTCTGGCAAATCCGCGTGTATCCACTGCGGGTCAGAACTTTTGTTGCAAGGTCGATATCGGCTAGTCGCGCCTCTCGGAGGCGGCGGCTTTGGCAGAACATTTGAAGTGGACGACAACGGCGCCCGAAGAGTGCTCAAAGTCCTGCTCAAAGAACATCCCAAAGCTGTAGAACTGTTTAAGCAAGAAGCTGACGTATTGGTCAGGCTCAGACATCCAGGTATTCCAAAAGTCGATCGCGACGGTTATTTTACATTTACGCCAGCTCACAGCACAGAGTCTTTTCACTGTCTGGTGATGGAGAAAATTGCTGGGGCCAATTTGCAAGACTGGCTGAAACATCGGGGCCGCCCGATTAGTCAAGAACAAGCTGTAAACTGGCTCAAACAACTGTCGGAAATTTTAGACCAAGTTCACCGCCTCAACTATTTCCATCGGGATATCAAGCCGCACAATATTATGTGCAAGCCAAACGGGCAGTTAGTGCTGATTGACTTCGGGACTGCTCGGGAAGTTTCGGCGACTTATTTCGCTAAGGTGGGCCAGGGGCAAAATGTAACTGGTATTGTTTCCCCCGGCTACACGCCGCCGGAACAAACAAATGGCAAGGCTGTTCCGCAGTCCGATTTTTTTGCTCTGGGGCGCACTTTTGTTTATTTGCTGACTGGAAAGCCGCCGACTGCGTTTCCAGAGAATCCGCGCACGGGCAGATTAATGTGGCGCAAAGGAGCTCCTCAAGTTTCCGACTCCGTGGCTAATGTGATCGATTATCTGATGGCGCCTTTTCCGGGGAATCGACCTCAAAGTCCCCAGATGGTTTTGCAGTGTTTGGAGGAAATTAATCTCGACGGCGCAGAAACTCAGGTGCCGACTCAGTTGCCGACGACGGGGCAAACTAAAATTCGCGCAACTGCCGGGGAGGGTGGGGCGAAGAAGCAGAGTTCCATAAACCGCCTCAGACCTCTGAATTCGGGATTGAACAAGAGCCAGAAAGATGTTTTTGATTGGAAAAAGAAGTTGCTGGCGGGCACGGCTGTTTTGATGGTGAGTATTGGCGCGTCTCAAATTTACGGTTCCCTGCGTTACGGGGTGTTTCCGGCAAACCCCGTGTGGCTGCTTTCGACTTTACCTACCACTCATTTTTTGCAAAGAAGTTTGGATAATGTCGGGAGTGTAAATGCGATCGCCCTGTCGCCTGACGGTCAAACTTTGGTGAGCGCAAGCTTTGGGACGATTAGAATTTGGAATGTGAGGACGGGACGCCTGGTGCGGACTCTCAATTCGGTGCATTCTAAAAAATCGGTCAAGACGGTGGCGGTGAGCCCGGACAGCTCGATTTTGGCCAGTGGGGGCGACGACAATAATGTGATTCTCTGGGATTTGAAGACGGGGCGACGGATGCGGACAATTGCCGCTCACAAAGCCGCCGTCAACGAGATCGCTTTTAGCAGGGACGGTCAAACTCTCGCTAGCGGCAGCGATGACAAAACTGTTCGCTTGTGGAATGTCAGAACCGGCAGCAGGTTGCGGACTTTGAGCGGCCACGCGGGGGGAGTAAACGCGATCGCTTTGAGCCGGGATGGTAAAACTCTCGCTAGCGGCAGCCAGGACAAGACTGTGCGTTTGTGGAATCTCGGTACCGGAGAAGTCAGAAGAATTATCACAGGTCACGGGGGCCCGGTTAATGCTGTGGCTTTTAGCCCCAACGGGCAAATTGTGGCTAGTGCTAGCACCGACAACACGATCCGTTTGTCGAACGTACAAGACGGGAAGCGCACCCGCACTTTTAAAGGGCATTCGAGCTGGGTGAGGACGATCGCCTTTAGCCCGGACAGCCGCACTTTGATCAGCGGGGGCGGAGATATTATAGTTTGGGATTTGAAGACGGGAAAAGAAAGAAGCAGTCTTTCGGGTCACAGTCAGTTTGTGAGTTCGGTTGCTATTTCCAGAGATAGCAAGACTTTTGTGAGCGCCAGTCCCGATCGCACTATTAAGATTTGGCGAATGCCATAGTGCTACTATTTGAGATTTGAGATTTGAGATTTGAGATGTGAGATTTGAGAATTGGTAATGACTGATTTTGTAAGGTTTGAAGTAATGGCTTATAGTTGCATTGTTTTTTTTAGTGGTATCAATAGTCATTAGGAATGAGAATTAAATAACTTCCACTCTTGAAAGTGGGATGGGCGTCCCGCCCGTCCAAAAAAGACGGGCGGGAC
>NZ_JAUBPB010000129.1:0-5286 GCF_036700545.1 Microcoleus sp. SVA1B4 | reverse complement strand
ATGATTGCTGTATTTGGTTGTCAATGTTCGGATGATGTTTATATTATTACGCCTATCGTTAAGGTTTGTAAAGGGGTTTGACGACAGTTAAACTGATGACTGTGATTAGGAAAGCTGATGAAACCAGAGACAGGGGCGTAGCTTGCGGGGCCCGACGCCATCGCCAGAAGTTTTGTTAAGAAAGTTGAGGGTTTTGCTTTCTGTAGGTCAGCTCGTGATACCTTTCTAAAACCTGAAAGCGGGAAAGTCCGGTGCAATTCCGGCGCTGTGCCGCAACTGTAAAAGTCAGAATGCCGATTTCGGGGGCGCTTTGTGGGCGTTTACTTTTGGATTCCCTGCGTAGCACGGGGAGGAGATTATTTGTTAGCTTTGACTGATTTGCCGACTTGTCCGGGTTTATTTTACGGTTCCCAAGCCCGAGACGGAGTTTTATCGAGAATGCGGATTCCGGGGGGAATTTTAAACGCGCAGCAGTGTCGGACGATCGCCGATTTAGCAGATCAATACAGTACCGGCTGTTTGCAAGTGACGAATCGGGGAAATTTGCAAATCCGAGAAGTGCACTCGGAAATTCCCCCGGAAGTCTGGAACCGCTTGCAGGAATTGGGGATAGCGTCTCGCCGCGTTGAAGTTGACCCGATTCGCAATATTATGGCAAGCCCGACAGCAGGGATCGATCGCCAGCAGTTACTGGATACTCGCCCGCTAGTCAAAGCTTGGGATGATTACCTGCAAACACATTCCGAGTTATCGGAACTTTCGCCTAAGTTCAGTATTGGCTTGGATGGCGGGGAATCGGTTTCGATCCAGGCTTTACGCAACGATATTTTATTAGCTGCTGAAGGGCTTTCAACCCAATCAGAAATCGTTTTTCGGCTGCATTTAAACGGCGATACAGGAATTTTTATCCAAGAATCGCAATGTATTTCAGTATTAGCCGCCCTCGCTAGCACCTATCTTGAATACACAAAAAATCGACCTCGAATTGATGGCAAAAAACCGCGTTTGCGTCACCTGCTGGCAGATTGGGGTGTTGAAAGTTATCTAGAAAGGGTACAGCAGAATTTACCATTTTTATGGCAATTCACATCTTGCACATTTCCCAAAAACAGGCAAGATGCCTGTTCCACAAACAGTGAATTTCCTTGTGGGGTGGGCATCTTGCCCGCCCGTTCGATCGACTCATCTGCAAGGGCGATCGAACAATCCCGACATCTCGGCATTCATCCTCAGCGACAGCCCGGTTTCTCCTACATGGGAATTGCACTGCCTCTCGGTAGGCTAGAATCAAAGCAACTGCGGAATTTGGCAAATTTAGCCCAAAAACTAGCAAGCGGTACCCTGAGACTTACGCCGTGGCAAAATCTGTTGATTTCTGATATCCCCAACTCCCAGCTTTTTGAGGTAAAACAGCAAATCGCTGATTTGGGATTGCACTCGTCGGCGACTCGCCTAGATTCGTGCTTGGTGGCTTGTGCCGGCAGCAGCGGCTGTGCGTCGGCGGCGACAGATACTCAAAGTCACGCCCTAGCAATGGCGAGGGATTTAGCGCAAAAATTGACGATCGACCTGCCGATTAACATTCATTTCAGCGGTTGCCAAAAGTCCTGCGCCCAGCACCAGCCAATTGATATCACGCTGGTGGGAATTCAGATTGAGCGAGGACACGAGACGATCGAAGGTTACGACATTTATGCGGGTAGAAAAGATTTGCCCTTCGGGCGACCAATTTTTCCGGCGGTGAGTGCTGTCGAGATGCCCGGTGCGATCGAGCGAATGTTGCAGGTATATCAGCGCTTTCGAGAGCCTTTGGAGTCATTTGGTGAGTTTGTCGATCGGTGGGCTATCGAGCAATTGCAGGAGGTTTTTAGCACCGAAAATCGGAATTGAAAGTGAAAAAATATTCCCTAAAAACTGACAAATTGTAATCATTTCTCTTTCTATCTCTCTTGATATTTCTTCCTTCGCGCCTTCGCGGTTCATTCAAAAAATCTATTTCACAAATCCCACAAACTTCCCATAGCAGTTTTAAACAATGATTGACTACATTCGAGACGGAACAGAAATCTACACAAAATCCTTTGCCACAATTCGAGCCGAAGCAGATTTGTCAAGCTTGCCGCCCGATTTAGAATCGGTAGCCGTGCGACTAATTCACAGTTGCGGCATGACCGATATTGTTACAGATTTAGCAGCTTCCCCCGGTGCAGCCACCTGCGGACGCCAAGCCCTCTCCGCAGGTGCGCCGATTCTGTGCGATGCCCGGATGGTGGCCGAAGGTATCACTCGCAAACGCCTTCCCGCTGACAATCCGGTGATTTGCACCCTCTGGCATTCCGAAATCCCGGAGTTGGCGCGACAAATAGGAAATACTCGATCGGCTGCGGCGCTTGATTTATGGCTGGACAACTTGCAGGGTGCGGTTGTGGCAATTGGCAATGCCCCGACTGCTTTGTTCCGACTACTGGAAATGCTGGATGCCGGAGCACCCAAACCGGCTTTAATTCTGGGTTTCCCGGTAGGATTTGTGGGGGCTGCCGAATCCAAAGCCGAACTGGCCGCCAACAGTCGGGGAGTGCCATTTATTACGTTGCACGGGCGGCGCGGTGGCAGTGCAATGGCAACGGCGGCCGTGAATGCGTTAGCGAAAAAGGATGAATTGTAAGCAACCCCGGTCTAAAGACACGGGGCTTCAGTTTATTTGCTGAAGCCGTGCTTACCCGCCTAAGCCTTAAGTGGCTACGTTGTTGGGGTCAAAACACCGGAAAATGCGACGCTAGTTTTCCGCTCTGTTGTTTGCAATTAAACAATTCTAAGGTCACTGGAATAGTGTTGCAAGCGTAAAAAGCCCTTATAACATTGGCAAAGCGAACTTTACGAGAAATCGAAGGGACACAACAATGTCTATCCAACCAAATTACGTTTTTGTTCTAGATGCTAACCGCAAACCACTAACACCATGCAAACCATCTTTGGCACGCAAACTGTTAAAGGTTGGCAAATGTAAAGTGTTTAGGCTTTATCCTTTCACTCTAATTTTGAAAAAAAAGGTAGTTCAATACCCGCAGCCTGTCACTTTAAAGATTGACCCCGGTTCAAAAGTTACGGGGTTTGCTCTGCTTCTGAATTCCCATCTAATCTGGGTAGCCGAATTAACCCATCGCCCTCAAGCAATTAAGGCATTGCTAGAGTCGCGTCGTTCTCTGCGACGCAACCGCAGAAGTCGCCAGACAAGGTATCGCCAAGCGAGATTTTTGAACCGAACTAGATCCAAAGGTTGGTTGGCTCCCAGCCTCCAGCACCGAGTAGATACGACCTTAACTTGGGTCAACAAACTATCAAAGCTTGCACCCGTTAAGACGATTTTTCAGGAATTGGTTAGGTTTGATTTACAAAAAATGGAAAACCCGGAGATTTCAGGGATTGAGTATCAACAAGGAGAGTTGCAAGGCTACGAAGTCCGCGAGTATCTTCTTGCCAAATGGGATAGGCGGTGCGCTTACTGTGGCATAGAGAATGTACCGCTACAAGTTGAACACATTCATCCTAGAGCGTCGGGCGGAACTAATAGAATATCTAACCTGTGCTTAGCTTGCGAACCTTGTAACACAAAAAAAGGGACTAAAGACATCAAGATATTCTTAGCAAAAAAACCCGATGTTTTGAAAAAAATTGTGGCACAAGCTAAGCGTCCGTTGAAGGATGCCACTGCTGTTAACTCGACTCGATGGGCTTTATTCAATCGATTAAAAGCAACAGGCAAAGAGATTATTACAGGCTCTGGCGGGTTGACTAAATTCAATCGCATACGCCTAGAACTGCCAAAAACCCACTTCTTTGATGCTGCTTGCGTAGGGAATACACCTGAAATTTCCCTTTCAGCGAATCAGCCTTTGAATATCAAAGCCACGGGGCATGGTTCAAGGCAGATGTGCCGCACGGATAAATTTGGATTCCCTTCTAGGTACGTTCCTAGGTTTAAGTTTGTTAAGGGTTTCCAGACAGGGGATATTGTAAAAGCCGTTGTTACTTCTGGCAAAAAGATGGGCACTTATACGGGCAGAGTGGCTGTCCGCTCATCTGGCAGTTTTAATGTGGCAACAACCCAAGGATTAATCCAAGGAATCAATCACAAATATTGTTTTCCTATTCATCAAAAGGATGGGTACAATTATGGGTTTTAAGACTGTTGACGGGATACTAAAGTATCCCGTGTCCCTTTTCCTCCCAGGGCTAAAGCCACTGGGTTTCCAAGTTACCGCGAGGTTTTTATGACTAAGGCTACTGGTAAATTGTACGGTTTGGGTATTGGCCCTGGCGATCCAGAATTGATCACTTTGAAAGCTTATCGGATTTTGCAATCGGTGCCGGTGATTGCCTATCCGGCGATGGAAAATGGTAAGGTGCTGGCGCGGGCGATCGTCGCAGATTATCTGCGCCCGGAGCAAATTGAGATTCCGATGCCGCTGCCTTTTAGTCCGACGCGATCGTCTCAACCTTATTATGATATTGCAGCCGAGAAAATTGCGGCACATCTGAGCGAGGGGCGGGATGTGGCGGTGCTATGTGAGGGCGAGCCTTTTCTCTACGGCTCGTTTATGTATCTATTCAACCGTTTGTCGGCGAGATTTACCACTGAAGTTGTGCCGGGAATTTCTTCGACAATGGCGAGTGCGGCTGCGTTGGGAGTGCCGCTGACTTATCGTAACGATGTGTTAAGTATTATGCCTGCGACGCTGGATGCTGAGGTTTTGCGCGATCGGCTGGCGGTTGTTGATGCGGCTGTGATTATTAAGCTGGGGAGGCATTTTGCGAAAGTCCGGGATGTACTGATTGAGTTGGGACAGTTCGATCGAGCATTGTATATAGAACGCGCAACTATGCCGAATCAGCGAATTCGGGCGATCGCAGATGTCGAACCCGCTGAAGTTCCCTATTGGGCTCTCATTATGATACCTAGCCAGCAGAAGTCTGTATCTTAATATTTCCATGCCTGAAGGCGACGCGCTTCCAGGCTTTACCTAGTTTTTGTCCATTCTTTCCCATTTATCCACCATTCCTGCTATTTATAAGTCAATCTTATACATATCATCAGTTAATCTGTTGTTAAAAAACTTTACAAACCTGAGAATATGCTTTATGTTTATTTACATGGCGGAACACAAAGCCGTCACGAACATTGAAAACCAAATAAAGCAATCATAAACAAATGACAACAACCTTACAGCAGCGCGAAAGCGCCAACGTCTGGGAACGCTTTTGTGAGTGGGTCACAAGCACCGACAA
>NZ_JAUBPB010000128.1:2500-5493 GCF_036700545.1 Microcoleus sp. SVA1B4 | reverse complement strand
CCTGCGCTTTGCTGTTATTGGTTTTTGAGTTGCAAAGAAAAACCCCGACCTTTTGGGTCGGGGTTTTGGGTAAGGCCCTGGCGATGACCTACTCTCGCATGCGGATGCACACTACCATCGGCGCGTGCGCGTTTCACTTCCGAGTTCGGGATGGGATCGGGTGGTTCCACGCAGCTATGTTCACCAGGGAGAGGGTGGAGGGTCGCTATTGCCGGAAGGCTCAAGCGCTCACGCTCTCATAGGGTCTTGTGACGTAACAGTTTGGTTTGTCTTGGCTTCTGTGCCGAAGGGCAAGGCAACTTGAGGTTATATGATCAAGCCACACGGATCATTAGTATCGGTAAGCTCAATGCATTACTGCACTTACACACCCGACCTATCAACGACGTAGTCTTCATCGTTCCTTTAGGGGACTTGTGTCCCGGGAGATCTCATCTTGAGGCGCGCTTCCCGCTTAGATGCTTTCAGCGGTTATCGTTTCCGAACGTAGCTACCCGGCAGTGCCACTGGCGTGACAACCGGTACACCAGAGGTTCGTCCATTCCGGTCCTCTCGTACTAGGAACAGCCCCTCTCAAATCTCCAACGCCCACGACAGATAGGGACCGAACTGTCTCACGACGTTCTGAACCCAGCTCGCGTACCACTTTAAATGGCGAACAGCCATACCCTTGGGACCGACTACAGCCCCAGGATGTGATGAGCCGACATCGAGGTGCCAAACACCGCCGTCGATATGAACTCTTGGGCGGTATCAGCCTGTTATCCCCGGAGTACCTTTTATCCGTTGAGCGATGGCCCTTCCATACAGAACCACCGGATCACTAAGACCTACTTTCGTACCTGCTTGATCCGTCGATCTTGCAGTCAAGCACGCTTCTGCCTTTGCACACATTGCGCGATGTCCGACCGCGCTGAGCGTACCTTCGTGCTCCTCCGTTACTCTTTGGGAGGAGACCGCCCCAGTCAAACTACCCACCATACATGGTCCCCGATCCGGATTACGGACCTAGGTTAGAACGTCAAGCACATCAGGGTGGTATTTCAAGGATGGCTCCACCGAAGCTGGCGCCTCGGTTTCATAGCCTCCCACCTATCCTACACAGACGAACTCAACGTTCAATGTAAAGCTATAGTAAAGGTTCACGGGGTCTTTCCGTCTTGCCGCGGGAACGCTGCATCTTCACAGCGATTTCAATTTCACTGAGCCTTGGGTGGAGACAGCGCCGCTGTCGTTACGCCATTCGTGCAGGTCGGAACTTACCCGACAAGGAATTTCGCTACCTTAGGACCGTTATAGTTACGGCCGCCGTTTACTGGGGCTTCGATCAAGAGCTTCGCTTGCGCTGACCCCATCACTTAACCTTCCAGCACCGGGCAGGCGTCACACCCTATACGTCCACTTTCGTGTTTGCAGAGTGCTGTGTTTTTGATAAACAGTCGCAGCGGCCTGGTCACTGCGGCCTCCATTGCTGGAGGCGTACCTTCTCCCGAAGTTACGGTACTATTTTGCCTAGTTCCTTCACCCAAGTTCTCTCAAGCGCCTGAGAATTCTCATCCTACCCACCTGTGTCGGTTTACGGTACGGTCTTGCGTGAGCTGAAGCTTAGAGGCTTTTCCTGGAAGCGTGGGATCAGTGACTTCGTCCGATAGGACTCGTCTCGTACTTCGGCCTTAAAGGGCGGCGGATTTGCCTACCACCCAAGCCTTTGTACTTTCCCCGGGACAACCAACGCCCGGTACACTTACCCTTCTCCGTCCCCCCATCGCACTCACGCGAGGTGCTGGAATATTAACCAGCTTCCCATCGACTACACCTTTCGGTCTCGCCTTAGGGGCCGACTCACCCTGCGCCGATGAACGTTGCGCTAGGAAACCTTGGGCTTTCGGCGTGCGGGCTTTTCACCCGCATTATCGTTACTCATGTCAGCATTCGCACTTCCGATACCTCCAGCAGCCTTCTCAAGCCACCTTCGCAGGCGTACGGAACGCTCCTCTACCGCGCACACAAAGTGTGCACCCCAAGCTTCGGTATATCGCTTAGCCCCGTTAAATCTTCCGCGCAGACCGACTCGACCAGTGAGCTATTACGCTTTCTTTAAAGGATGGCTGCTTCTAAGCCAACCTCCTGGCTGTCTATGCCTTTCCACATCGTTTTCCACTTAGCGATAATTTGGGGACCTTAGCTGTGGGTCTGGGTTGTTTCCCTTTTCACGACGGACGTTAGCACCCGCCGTGTGTCTCCCGCATAGTCTGTCCTGGTATTCGGAGTTTGCCATGGTTTGGTAAGTCACGATGACCCCCTAGCCATAACAGTGCTCTACCCCCAGGAAGATTCGTGCGAGGCGCTACCTAAATAGCTTTCGAGGAGAACCAGCTATCTCCGGGTTCGATTAGCTTTTCACTCCTAGCCACACCTCATCCCCTACTTTTGCAACAGGAGTGGGTTCGGGCCTCCAGTGCGTGTTACCGCACCTTCACCCTGGGCATGGCTAGATCACCCGGTTTCGGGTCTACTTCCTGCGACTATGCGCCCTATTCAGACTCGGTTTCCCTTCGCCTACCCTATACGGTTAAGCTCGCCACAAAAAGTAAGTCGCTGACCCATTATACAAAAGGTACGCAGTCACCCTTGCGGGCTCCTACTGCTTGTACGCATACGGTTTCAGGTTCTATTTCACTCCCCTCTCCGGGGTTCTTTTCGCCTTTCCCTCACGGTACTGGTTCACTATCGGTCAGTCAGGAGTATTTAGCCTTGGAGGATGGTCCCCCCATGTTCAGACAGGGTTTCACGTGCCCCGCCCTACTCAATTTCATCATCGTGGCCCTTTCAAATACTGGGCTATCACCGTCTATGGCCAGCCTTTCCAGACTGTTTTTCTAGAACCATGATGACTTTTGGGCTGTTCCCCGTTCGCTCGTCACTACTCAGGGAATCTCGGTTGATTTCTTTTCCTCCGGGTACTTAGATATTTCAGTTCCCCGGGTTAGCTT
>NZ_JAUBPB010000127.1:0-5616 GCF_036700545.1 Microcoleus sp. SVA1B4 | reverse complement strand
TCGGCTACTGGGTTGAATATGGGGGTTGGTTCTGGGGCGGGTGTGGGTGTTGGTGGTGTTGGTTCTGGGGCGGGTGTGGGTGTTGGTGGTGTTGGTTCTGGGGCGGGTGTTGGTTCCGCGGCGGGTGTGGGTGTTGGTTCTGGCGCGGGTGTTGGTTCCGGCGTGGGTGTGGGTGTGGGTTCTGGCGCGGGTGTTGGTGTTGGTGGTGTTGGTGGTGTTGGTGGTGTTGGTGGTGTTGGTGTTGGTGGTGTTGGTGGTGTTGGTGGTGTTGGTGTTGGTGGTGTTGGTGGTGTTGGTGTTGGTGGTGTTGGTGGTGTTGGTGGTGTTGGTGTGGGCGCGGGTGTTGGTGGTGTTGGTGGTGTTGGTGGTGTTGGTGGTGTTGGTGTTGGCGCCGGTGTTGGTTCGTTCAGGGGAATGGCAGAGACAGTAGCGCTGGCGGGGCTGGTAGCGCCCTGGTTGTCTGTAGCGCTGTAGGTGAAATTTGCTGTTGTAAAGTTGGCTGTCGATTGGAAAAATAATTGGTTAATGTCAGCAGGTGTCAGAATTTGACCGGCGCGGATAATCCTGCCGCCTGTTTCGGGATCGCCTAAAAATATCAGCCCTTCATTTGCTGGTGGGACGGTGTTGATGGTGAAAGATTCGATCGACCCGTCTGGATCTGTGCCGCCTAGTCCTGCGATCAAGACAGTGCTGCTGGGGGCGATATCGAGGTCGACGTTGTTAGCTACTGGCGGTTTGTTTGGCTCCGGCAGCACCGCCGATACAGTAGCGCTGGCGCGGCTGGTAGCGCCCTGGTTGTCTGTAGCGCTGTAGGTGAAATTTGCTTTTGTAAAGTTGCCTGTCGATTGGAAAAATAATTGGTTAATGTCAGCAGGTGTCAGAATTTGACCGGCGGTGACAATCGTGCCGCCAGTATCGGGATTGCCTAAAAATATCAGCCCTTCATTTGCTGGTGGGACGGTGTTGATGGTGAAGGATGCGATCGAACCGTCGGGGTCGCTTCCTCCCAGTCCTGCGATCGCCACAGTGCTGCTGGGGGCGATTTCGAGGTTGACGTTGCTAGCTATCGGCCGTAGGTTGGCAGGAGTCGGAGTCGGAGTCGGTGGGAGCGGGGGAGTCGGAGTCGGCGCAGAGGCGATGCTGGTGGTAACAGTTGCGACGGGATCGCTGCCGTTATTGTTGCCGGGATTCGGGTCATTAGTGGTTGAGGTACTTCTTGCCGTGTTGCTGACAGTGCTGGTCGCGGGGACTGGGAATGTGACTCTCCGGCTGACGGTCACGCCGTCAGCTAAGCTGGCAATGGGCGGAAAGCTGACAATGCCTGTGGCTGGGTTGTAAGTACCGCCGTTGGATGCTGTGACGCCCGTTAAACCGGGAACGATGCTGTCTGTAAGGGTGATGTTGGTGGCGGTACTGGGCCCTCTGTTTTCGGTGAGAATGGTGTAGGTGACAGTCGAACCCGCGATCGCAGTAGCGGGCCCGGTTTTGAGCGTCACTACATCGGCGCTATCGGTGATAGTAGTGGTGACTCGCGCTTCGGGGCTGCTGCCGTTGTTGTTGGCAGGATTGGGGTCTGGGCTCGTTGAGGTGCTGCTAGCAGTGTTGGCGATGGGGCCGCCGCTGGCGGGAACTGCGAAACTGACGGTTCTGTTGGCGCTGGCTGCGCTGGCTAGGGATGCGATCGCCGTCCAAGTCACAATACCTGTAGTTGCGTTGTAAGTTCCGCCGTCCGACACGCTGACTCCTGTTAAGCCCGGAACAATGGTGTCGGCGATCGCCACATTGGTTGCCGCACTCGGCCCACTGTTGGCTGCCGTAATTGTGTAGGTGACAGTCGAACCCGCGATCGCAGTAGCGGGCCCGCTTTTGACCGTCACTACATCGGCGCTATCGGCGATCGTGGTGGTGACTCTTGCCGACGGGCTGCTGCCGTTGTTGTTACCGGGATTGGGGTCATTAGTGGTGGAGGTACTGCTAGCAGTGTTGGCGACGGTGCCACCGGTGGCGGGAACTGCGAAACTGACGGTTCTGTTGGCGCTGGTTGCGCTGGCTAGGGATGGGATCGCCGTCCAAGTCACAATACCTGTAGTTGCGTTGTAACTTCCGCCCTCGGAGACGCTGACTCCTGTTAAGCCCGGAACAATGCTGTCGGCGATCGCCACATTGGTTGCCGCACTCGGCCCACTGTTGGCTGCCGTAATTGTGTAGGTGACAGTCGAACCCGCGATCGCAGTAGCGGGCCCGCTTTTGACCGTCACTACATCGGCGCTATCGGCGATCGTGGTGGTGACTCGCGCTTCGGGGCTGCTGCCGTTGTTGTTGCCGGGATTGGGGTCTGGGGTAATCGAGGTGCTGCTAGCAGTGTTGGCGACGGTGCCACCGGTGGCGGGAACTGCGAAACTGACGGTTCTGTTGGCGCTGGTTGCGCTGGCTAGGGATGGGATCGCCGTCCAAGTCACAATACCTGTAGTTGCGTTGTAAGTTCCGCCCTCGGAGACGCTGACTCCTGTTAAACCCGGAACAATGGTGTCGGCGATCGCCACATTGGTTGCCGCACTCGGCCCACTGTTGGCTGCCGTAATTGTGTAGGTGACAGTCGAACCCGCGATCGCAGTAGCGGGCCCGGTTTTGCGCGTCACTACATCAGCGCTATCGTTCGTAATAGTGGTCGTGACTCTCGCATCCGGGCGGCTGCCGCTGTTGTTACCGGGTACGGGATCGATCGTGCTGCTGCTGCTGAATACACTATTTGTAATAGGGCCGAGTGTAGTTGGGGTCGTAACAGTTACGGTGCGGGTGGCTGTGGCCCCAACAGGTAAATTCGGAATACTCCAGGAAACCAGTCTCGTTGTCGGGTTGAAAGTGCCGTTGCCGTCGGCACTGCCAAATACTGCCCCGACGGGCAATTGATCTTCAACCACCACGTTTTCGGCGGCGTCCGGGCCGTTATTTACCGTCGTAATTGTGTAAGTGATGCTGCTACCCGGTGCCGCTGCCGCCGGGCCTGTTTTCGTTGAGGCAACATCTGCTGTAGTAAGCGGCACGTCTATAGTTTGGATCGACAAAGTGCGAACGTCGTGAATATTTGTTGCGGCTCCCGTTGAACCAGCAAAACCAAATTTGAATGTTGCCGGGATTGGCCCGTTTAAGTCCTCTAAATTGGCAATGTCGATAATAGTCTCGCCCTGATCTGTAAACAAACCATTATTGTTGAGATCAAAGTTAACAGTGAGACGGTTTGGCGTTGCAGAAGTGGGGGGTTGCAAAATAATTTGAACTCTTCTTCTGGCTTCTTCGCGACTGCTGGTAATGGCATTGTTCGGCCCGTTTGGAGGCAGAGGATTTACGGTATCGGGAATATTATCTATTCCCTGCGGCACAAACGTAGAAGTTAAAAATTGATATTGCGTAACTTCGCTACCTCGAAGCGTTACCGAATCTCGTCTAATTCCCCCCGGAAGTCCGCCTACCCGCCCTTGAGTTGTAGTTGAGAAATTTCCGAATTCATCCAATCCAATTCCTAAATAACCTCCCCGTAAACCGGACTGATTTGTATCTGTATTTTGCGCGTAGCCGAGAGAACCTCCATAGCCTCCAGCTACTGTTGGCGTCACAGTACCGTCAATTAAAAAGAAACTTATGCCGTCCCCTGTCTGCCCTGCTAAATCAGGACGATCAGGACGTGTAGTGCCGTCGTAGGCAAATATATCGAAGACAATTTTAAGACCGCTGTTGACAGGAACCTGACTGTTATAGATGACAAAAGTAGATTGGTCAAAAGTTCTTGTAGTTAATCTCAACGCCCCGCTGCCAACCGGGTCTATGTTCAAGCCCGGAAAACTCTCTGTTCCGGTTCCTGCTGTTAAAGCTGGAGCATCTGAAATGCCTGTTACCCCAGAGATCCAAGGCCCGATTAGACTTGCATCTTGAAAACTTTCATCCACTAAATTAATGAGGACAGCGCTGTAATTTTCCTGGGTGTTTTTTTCAAAGGCTATTGCTGTTTTTACTCGTCCTGCTGTAACATTTAATTGCCAGTTTCCTCCTAATTTGGCACTGCCAATTAGATTGTTGGAAGCCGCTATATTTGCGCCTGTTAATTCTCTCAGCTTCCGCACGAAAGCAATCCCGGATTTTCCAGCCCCAACCTTACACGATAATAATAAAATATCGGCTTTTTCGCTTAAGGCATTTCGCCACTGCTGCAAATGCCGATCGTACTTTGATAAGTTTTCATTCTTCAGTAAAGTTGACCCCAGTTGCACCGAAGCTTCATTGCCGTGAGCAACAATCTGAAGGCTGGCAATTAAACTGCGTTTAGCTAGAATCTCGGTAATTTGTTCTACTCCGTCCAGAGTTCGATCGAGGACAATTATCTCTGTCCCTGGTTTGACTCCGCTGGCAAGATGCTGATAATTCTCTACCCTCGGATCGATGCAAACTAAATTTTTTGTAGGTGTAGTCTTGACGCCCCGACTCGCTTTTGTTAAACCGGAAATATCGAGCGCCATATCACCCACTAACGACGGCCCACTCCAAGAACTTTTTATGCAGTAAGTGTAGCGGCGATCGCAACTTGATTGGTGAATTGGCGAAGAGTAGTTGCACCCTAAATGTTTCATGAGTTACATAGCTCCTTGATCTATTAACTTTCAATCTTCAGTGGTAGATATTATTGTTAATTGCTAATGGGAAATTTCTAACTGCTCATTTCTCGATTTCGCATAGTTAACAAGTTATTTTTACTTCGTTTTTGTTTGGATCGACATCTTCCCAAAGTAGCAGTTCGCTCTATTTCGCTGGTAAATCAGGTTTTTTTTTCGCCAATTCAGACGTGGGTCTAAATTATTTTTAAATGAAAAAAATTAGCACAATCTACGATAAATTACCGTAAAATTAGATATTTTTTACCTAAAAGTAGTTGACAACTCTGTGTTTTTGTAGTATCAAAGGGGTTAATGTATGCGATTTTTATTACGACTCGAGTTTTTATCAAACCCAATTTGATCGATCTCAATCAGCCGACTCTCAAATCATCTATATGATACTCAAGAAATGGTTATATTTTTTGTAGTTTTCAACTTTTTTTGTTTTATTTTATCAGGAACAAATGACTCAATAAAAACCATTTTTATGGTTTTTATTGAGTCGAATAACCCCAAAATATCCAGATTACTATTTTTTATGCTACATTAAAAGACTCGGTTTATCAAATAAACCGAGTTGCTAAAAGCATAGGAAAAAATGCAGCATATTTAATGCGCTTTGGTCTTAAGGAGAAAGAGTGAGAAAATCCCGATTACTCAGCAAATTATCAGCGCCAAAAACCTGAGCCAAAACCTCGCCTGTGGCCGCAACTTGTAGCAGTGTGCTATTGGCAGTCGAATTAATTTGCAAAGCCTCAAAACTCAAGCCACCAGCCAGAACAAACTTATCACTTCCTACGGAAAAATTGAGGATAGTATCAATACCGCTATTAGCGCTTAACACAAAGTGATCGTTCCCAATACCCCCAATCAAAGTATCATCTCCCCCATCGCCAAACAGCCAGTCATCCCCTGCACCCCCATTGAGAATATCGCTATCTTTCCCTCCGTAAATAGTGTCATTACCCTG
>NZ_JAUBPB010000126.1:0-5708 GCF_036700545.1 Microcoleus sp. SVA1B4 | reverse complement strand
CAACCAGCGCGGAAGGGTTAACCATTCAGCAGATACTAGAGCTACTCAGAGACGGAACCAGGCCACAAAAACCAACAAAGCAGAAACTAGACCTGGACCAGCTCGCTGGAGAATCAGTCCCTATCGGATTCAGAAGTGACCGCCTATGCCTGATCGCTGGGCTGGCTCTCAGGCAAGGCTTGAGCTACCTGGACTTTAAAACATTGATTCTCAGGCACCCACAAGGACCAGGCGAGAAGATCAAAGACAGAAGCCCAAAACAGCAGGACAACTACCTAAAAGATGTTTGGAACTACGTCAGCAGTGATCGAGCTACCCTCCCGAGATTGAAACCTGGACCCGCTGACGCGGGGGGGGTTTTTAAAAAAAGATCTTTTGGGGAAACCTGGACCAAGCACGTCCTTTCGTGCCCTGACGTACAGAAATCGGGAAAAAACCTCTACGCTGCCATTCTCGAAATTGAAAGACTCTCAAAGCTCAACCACGGCCACTCCTTCCACCTGAGTAAAAGAAGCCTGGCCGAAGCTATTGGATGCTCAGACACAGCCGCCCGCAACTGCATTACAAAGCTCTGTGAACTTGGACACATTCAGAAAGTAGTAAATGGCAGTCAAAAAACAGCCTCAATCTACAGGCTGAAAGTGTCTCAAAAAGTGACCACTCAACCCCTGGAAGGGGGAGGGGGGTGTACAGAAAGAGTGGTCACCTATTGCGACAAATGCTCGCATGATTCACTCTCTGGCCGGAACGGGTTAAAAAGGTACTGGCTGATTCTTGATCCTTCAGAACCTCTCACGGCAGCCGAACTAGCACCCTTGGCAAAACGCACTCGCCAAAGTGTTTACAAAGGCCTGGCCCAGCTTGAAGCTCTTGGGCTCATCGCCAAGAAAGGTAAAGGCTACGTCAGGATCGAGGACGAAGCCGCCCACCTTAGAGCCGCTCAAATGCGTGGAAGTCTTGGCCGCGGTGAACACCGAAAGCTGATCCACGCTCTGCAGAGAGAAGGCTGGAAGCTGGAGAAGCAAAGGAGAATTGATGCCAGGAACAATGAAGCCAAACGGCAGAAGCTGAAAGACCAGGCCAAGTATCAGCATGGCACCAGCCAGGCCGAGCGGAACCGAACAAAATCGGACCACCTACAGGTTCAAAATCGGACTGCCGGCCACGGTGTTTCTAGACCGTTGCAAGTGTGATGGCACCTGTAAGGAGTCCAGAATCTGGTCAAAGACGCCTAGAACTGGCTCTGAGGGGCAATGCGTGCCATCTCTCGTGCCTCGCCATCCCTCATGCATAAAATCGCGCGCGTCGGTCAAAAACTAAAAGTTTCCCCTTAAAAGTGTCTAGAACTTAACGGGTTCCCTTTCGATAGTAAACCGTTGCGTCAGTCCCTTCGCCAATTCTCAAGCCGCCGCCAGGTAGAAACTCATATTCAAACACTACTGATCGTTCACTTTTGATATAGATGAAGCCAGGGCGAGGCAACTCCCATTTAAAATCTCGGATAACAGTAGAGTTACTCAAGAAGGTCCCCTCACCTGAAGACTTTAAAATGATTCCTGATGTTTGATTACCAGCAGTCATCTCCCAGTCACCAGAAAGGGCATTACGATCAAATGTCATAGTGATGTTTGGCCAAAGCAGAAAAAGAGCAACCCCTACAATAACGGTTAACCCTGAAAGGCCCCAAGCCCAAGCAGACGAACGCTTTTGAGGCATGGCGTAGATTCCCCCGGGATTCGCGTACGGGTCCGGCTGATATCCGGGCATGGGTTGAACTGGCATCGCCACAGTCTGATTTGGCGGCACGAATTGAGTTCTAAAGACGTGCCCACAAGGACAAGCCTGAGCGTTCAGTTGGTGCTGGCTCTGGCACTTCGGACACAGCTTTATTCCGGCTGGATTCACCTCTTGATTCTAGTCTTAAACCTGCCACCCGTCAATAAGTGACCCTCACGGGGACCACACTGAGAGTCCATCTACGAAAACTTTCCCCTTAAAAGGCGATTTGAGCCAGGTAAGGTGCGACCGTGAGGCATCTATCACGCTCTGCCCTACTGATCGCCTTAATAGGCTCGACTATCGCAGTCGTTCCCCAGGCTCTCACCAACAAGCCACAGACACAGACGGTTTATGTCACCAGGACAGGCGACAAGTACCACAAAGACAGGTGCCGCTATCTCTCACGAAGCAAGCGACCCCTGGAGCTGGCTGAAGCCAAAAGAAGGGGGTACGACCCCTGTAAGGTCTGCCGTCCCCCTCGCTGATGCTAAGAAAGTTTTAGTGAATGAACCTCCCTATAAACTCGACTATTCCAAGGACATCGCTTAAGAAGCCAATCCCTTCATATATAGCGCACAGCCAAGGTAGAACCTTCACAAAGAAGGCAGAAACGATAGATCTTCTAGAGCGTTTAGGCTCGTTTTTATTAACATGGTTTTTCTCCATACTGATTGTTTCTGAATCAAGATCAAAAGCACCTTGCTGATGCCTTCACTTTTTTTCAGTTCCAACCATGTATAGAGGTCTACCCCCAGAAATCAGGGGGAAAGTTTTAGAAGCTATTGGCTCTCTTTTGTGTAGTCAAGCACGATAAACGTAGGCTCACCCTTGGCGTCCTTTCGTGCCCATTCTCGGAGTTCCTCCAGAGAGGCTGACTCGACCCACAAAGCAGTACGTCCCTTAGATGCCGCCTCCAGTTCCTTCAGAGCCGACAGCGAAAGCATAGAGAGATCAATCTGCGGGGGTTCATTCTCTTCGACCACGTAGGGCAGGGCATATTTACCGAGAAGATCCACCAGCCGCACCAGCTCACCCGTGGACATGGAATCTCGAAATAGTCGCAGTTTGAGTTTCTGAATCCCAACCTCAAAGCACTCGACCAGCTCTAACCGCAGCTCATCCTTGATCCTGCCGCCGCCTTTGTTGCCTGGGTTCCCAACCTTCAGCCGTCCCCCGTTTCGCCCTGACTGGGTCGCGGTGTTTCTCACGGTGTTTCCTCTCATGCTCCTACCTTTGGACGTTGTAAAAGCCGCCCTGGACTGCAGAAGGCTCTGGACAGTATGACCAGCCATATTGACCAGGGTGGACATGAATGATGACCAGACAAAATTGACCAGGCTACAGGTTCAAAATTGGACAGGTGCGCAACGAAAACTGTACACGCTAAAAAGCACTCTGACTAGACAAAATAAGAAAGTGACCAGGGACCGTATACATGAGACGAACGTTTCGTGTATAGTCTTGTTATGCCCAGGGCACGAAAGACGAAGACCAGCCAGAGAGAGACCAAGCACGTTATCGGCTACGTCCGGGTCTCGACTGACCAGCAGGTTGATTCTGGTGCAGGCCTGGCCAGTCAGAAAGCCGCCATCATCGCCGAGTGTGAAAGGAACGGCTGGCACCTGGCCGAGCTGATCGAGGACGGTGGAATCTCTGGAAAGACTCTCAACCGCCCTGGACTGCAGAAGGCTCTGGACCTGCTGAACAAAGGGGAGGCTGATGTACTGATGGCCGCCAAGCTCGACCGCCTCAGCCGATCGGTAAAAGACGTTTGCCAGGTAGGGGACATGGCCCAGCACTACGGCTGGAATCTCAGCCTCTTGGATGCCCGGCTAGACACAACCACCCCTCATGGCAGAGCACAACTCAGCATGATGGCCACCTTTGCCCAGCTTGAGCGAGAGTTGATCGGACTCAGAACCCGCGAGGGACTGGCCGAGAAGAAAGCCCAGGGTGTTATTCTCGGAGCCAGGCCAATGATTGAAAGCGATACCGAGGACCTGATTCTAAGCCTCAGAGCCGAAGGAAAGGGGATGCTGGCCATCGCCAACGAATTGAACGTCCGGAACGTGCCAACCGCCAAGGGTGGGACCTGGCACGCCTCTACGGTCCGTGTGGTCCTGCAGAGAAGGGAGGCCGCATGAATGAGACTCTATCGCTGGCTGAAGCAATCAAGGCCGCTGGAGTCTCAGAGAAGACTCTACGCCGTTGGATCAAGTCAGGCCGCCTGGCCGCCGAGCTGATCGAGGGACCCAAGGGGAAGGAATACCGGGTAACCGCCGAGGATCTTGAGCGCGCATCAAAAGCCACCCCTAAAAAGGCCGTCTCAGAGCCGATACCAGCCGCTGAAGGCACGAAGCTCGACACCGGGGACCTGGCAACCCTGAAGGCTCTGGCAGAGGCACAAATGGCCATGATCGAGGAGCTACGGCACGAAGTCCAACAGCTCAGGCCGCTGGCACATGAAGTCCGGAACCTTGCGGACCAAAACCACGATTTAACAGCCCAGCTCAGTCAACTGCAGGACCGAGTAATCAAGGCTCTACCAGCTCCAGAGCCGAAATCGAACCTTTGGGAGAAGCTGACGAAGTGGACCAAAGTCAGAAAGTCCTGATCTATACATGGTTAATTCTACAGACCACTGGCATCTCAGCCAAGCAGGGATATCCTTGAGTTCAAATCAAGCGAATTCATGCTACCAAACAAAAGGCAATGATGCCTTTACCTAGTGGTCTTCGTCTGGATTCGTTGAACAGCATTAAAAGCAAAACCGCCCCATGTCTTGCCGGACATGAAGGCGGTCCAAAACTGAATCTCAACCCCCAAAAGGATCGGACTGCAGCGCTCTCTACTAGCAGGACGATTCTAACCCAGGAAAAAGCATCTGTCAAGAGAACTTTACTTTTTCAGGGAGGAAGGGGCAACGAGGCGAGTGAGGAAATGCAGCTAATGCAAGCAGAGACACCTCATGACATCCGTAACTTCATACAACATCGCAGAAGCTGCAAAGCTTTTGCACGTCACCCCTCAAACACTTCTCAACTGGAAAGAACGAGGCTGGATCTGGACCGAAAAGCTGCCAAATGGCAGATACCTCGTCCCCAGCTCTGAGATTGAGAGACTCACCAAAACCCAGCCCACTCAGGCCGTAGGAGGCCCGGAGAAGTGAGGCACCCACAACTTAATAAACAAGCGCAGGAGGCTATCTCAGAAGCCGCTTACCAGCTCGCCACCTGCCAAGAAAACGACGATCAAGGGGGAATCAGATCCACCCTGGCAATCCTCCAAGCCATCGCCAACGTCGGCACCAAAGCCACCCGCGAGGAAATCAGAGCCGAGCTGGCCGCCTATGCCATCCCCCTTTCTGCCCTGCAGATCGGCACCGAGGAGGGACTGGACCTGTGAGCATCGCCGAGATCCTGACCAGGCCGCCACAGCTTGAGGAATCAGAAGCCATCGCCACAAAAGAGCTAGCCGTAGTCATCTCCCGTGACAAACAGTTCTATGACCTGAACCCTGATAACAAGAAAACAGGCCAACGCTGGCTCAACACTTGGGACCCACAAAAAGACGCTGGCTTCATCCTGCCAAACCTTGATTTTGTTGCCGCCGACTTCGACACAGAAGATGGCCTGGACAAAGCCTTTGCCCTAAAAAGAAAGCTAAGGTTCCCCTCAGCAGTGATGCACTCAGGCGGGGGACCAGGGAAAGCGCATCTCTGGGTTAGAGTTGAAACAAAAGCCCAACGCCTTCACTGTGAAAATCTGATTAAAGAGATAGGTGGACCCTCAGCAGTCAGAACCCAAGGAATCAGGCCGCCTGGTGCCCTTCATCGCTCTGGACAGACTCGCTCAACCAGCGCGGAAGGGTTAACCATTCAGCAGATACTAGAGCTACTCAGAGACGGAACCAGGCCACAAAAACCAACA
>NZ_JAUBPB010000002.1:214869-240317 GCF_036700545.1 Microcoleus sp. SVA1B4 | reverse complement strand
GATGGGCGTCCCGCCCGTCCTTTTTGGACGGGCGGGACGCCCATCCCACTTTAAAGAGTGGAAGTTATTTAATTCTCATTCCTAATTTAGGATTAGCGATCGCACGTCATGCGATTTGAAATTGGAAATTTGAGATTTGATATTTGAGATTGCTCGCACGGATGAGTCCGAGGGGTTGTGATTATGATGGGGAGCTTTTTTCACAGGTACACGGATGAATCCGGATGCTTGTGACAAAATTGCTTTTGGTCAAATAATAGTTGATAAACATTGGGAAAAAATTACAGTTAATTCTGTCCCTACCCAGGATGCAGAGTTTGCGATCGCTATCTTTGTCACATTATAAAATATAATAGAAGAGAATATTTTAATTTAACTTTTTTATAAGAAAGGGTTAACCAGTTATGGATGCGATCGCAAATTTGTCAGGTTATGAGATTACAGAGCAACTTTATGTAGGTACACGTACCCTAGTCTATCGAGGCATCCGTACCCGTGACGAATACCCAGTCGTCATCAAACTGCTGCGAAACGAATACCCCTCCTTCAACGAGATCGTCCAGTTTCGCAACCAATATACCATTGCCAAAAATCTCGACTTCCCTCACATCGTCAAACCCCTGACGCTGGAAGTATACCAGAATAGCTATGCCCTAGTAATGGAGGACTTTGGCGGAGTCTCCCTATCTACTTATCTCAAAACACCAACAAATCAAACCCAACCATCTCAAGCTTTACCTTTAGCAGAATTTCTCCAACTCGCCATACAACTAACAGACATTATTCACTATCTCTACCAAAACCGAGTCATTCACAAAGATATTAAACCCGCTAATATTCTCATTAATCCAGACACCCAAGAAATTCAACTAATTGACTTTAGTATTGCATCCCTCCTACCACGAGAAACCCAAGAAATTCAGAACCCTAATATTTTAGAAGGAACATTAGCCTATCTCTCCCCCGAACAAACAGGACGGATGAATCGAGGCATTGACTATCGTAGTGACTTTTATTCCCTGGGTGTGACTTTTTATGAATTGTTAACAGGACAGTTGCCATTTATCTCTGATGATCCGATGAAATTGGTGCATTGTCACCTCGCTAAACAGTCGAAACCGATCCATCAAATAAATCCAGAAGTTCCCATAATTTTATCAAAAATTGTCAGTAAGCTGATGGCGAAAAATGCCGAAAAACGCTATCAAAGTGCATTAGGACTCAAGCACGATTTAGAAAATTGTTTATTTCAGTTACAAAAAACAGCCAAAATTGAAGATTTTGAACTCGGAAAGCGAGATATTAGCGATCGCTTTACTATCCCCGAAAAGCTCTACGGTAGAGAAAAAGAAGTTGCTCAACTATTAGCTGCCTTTGAGCGAGTCAGCACAGGTAGCACCGAAATGATGCTAGTAGCAGGTTTTTCGGGAATTGGGAAAACCGCCGTTGTCAATGAAGTTCATAAACCCATTGTCCGTCAGCGCGGTTATTTTATCAAAGGCAAATACGATCAATTTCAACGCAACATCCCCTTCAGTGCCTTTGTGCAAGCCTTCCGCGACTTAATGGGTCAATTGCTATCAGAATCTGATACCGAACTGCAAACATGGAAAACCCAGATTTTAGCAGCAGTGGGAGATAACGGACAAGTCTTGATTGACGTGATTCCTGAGTTAGAACGCATAATTGGCGCTCAACCTCATGCAACAGAATTGTCAGGAAGTGCCTCCCAAAATCGCTTTAATCTGCTCATGCAGAAATTCGTGCAAGTTTTCACAAGCATTGAACATCCTTTAGTGATGTTTTTGGATGACTTGCAATGGGCGGATTCAGCTTCCCTGAATTTGCTACAATTATTGATGATGGATACAGGGTATTTATTAGTATTAGGAGCCTATCGAGATAATGAAGTTTCGCCAGTGCATCCATTTATTTTGACAGTGGATGAGATAGTAAAAACTGGGGCTACTGTGAATACGATTACTTTGCAACCGTTAAGCCAACCTGATATGAATTTGTTGGTGGCGGATACGCTGAATAGCGAATCATCTCTTGCCCAACCTTTGACAAAATTAGTATATCAAAAAACTCAGGGAAATCCTTTCTTTGCCACTCAGTTTCTCAAAGCACTACATGAGGAAAAGCTAATTAGCTTTAACTGGGATATTCGGCATTGGCAGTGTGATATTGCCCAAGTCAAAGCCTTAGCAATCACTGATGATGTCGTTGAATTCATGGCTTTGCAATTGCAGAAGTTGCCGCCAGCAACTCAGGAGGTTCTCAAATTAGCTGCTTGTATTGGATCGCAGTTTGATTTGAATACCTTAGTAATTGTCAGTGAGCAATCTGCTGCAATGACGGCTACGGCTTTATGGAAAGCATTGCAGGAAGGTTTAGTTATTCCCACAACCAAAATCTATAAGTTCTTTACCGAATCGGATAGTGATGAAATTTTCCAGGCTTCAGCTAATCCCACTTATCGATTTTTACACGATCGCGTCCAGCAAGCCGCATATTCCCTGATTCCCGATTCAGATAAAAAAGAAACTCATCTCAAAATCGGACAATTACTTCAGCAAAATTGTTCAAAAATAGAGCAAGAAGAAAAACTGTTTGATATTGTCGGACATTTGAATCGAGGAATTGAGTTAATTCCCCAACCGAGCGAACGAGAAGCATTAGCTAAACTGAACTTAGAAGCCGGTTGTAAAGCCAGAAATTCTACCGCCTACACAACAGCTAGAGTTTATCTGCAAACAGGCATTGATCTACTAACAGCCGACTGTTGGCAAAGCCAGTATGAATTAACCCTGAAACTATATGTTGCTGCTGCTGAAGCAGCCTATTTGAATGCTGACTTTGACAGCATGGAAGAGATTGCAGCACAAGTGTTGCAAGCAGCCCAGACAATCTTAGACAAAATCAAAATTTACGAAATTCAAATCGCCGCCCAGACAGCACAAAGCAAGTCACTAGAAGCCATTGCAGTAGCAAGAGATGCACTCTGGCAATTGGGGATTGAACTACCCAGTGCACCTGACGAAGCCTTGATTAGCCAAGCGCTACAAGCTGTTGCTAGCCAACTCCAAGGTAGACGGATTGAAGACCTAGCTAATCTGCCGATGATAACTGATGCCAAGGCTCAGGCTGCCATGCCACTGTTAGGAACGTTATATTCTCCCATCTTTCTGGGAATGCCCGGTTTGCTGCCCCTACTTAGCTCCAAGATGGTGAGTTTATCGCTCTCCTTTGGGAACACGCCAGCATCGACGGTGGGGTATGGCATTCACGGACTGGTGTTGTGTGCCTTTTTGGGAGAGGTGGAAACGGGGTATGCCTTTGGTAAATTGGCACTTTCATTGCTGGATAGGTTCAATGTCCGGGAATTCAAGTCCATGATTCTGAATCTATTTGGAGCCTTTATTCAGCATCGCAAAGAAGCAATGAGGGCTGTGATGCTGACGACGAAAGATAGCTATACGGCTGGCATGGAAACTGGCGATTTTCTAAGCGCTGGCTACAGCATGGTCACTTACAGCTATATGAACTTTTTCAGTGGAGTAGAACTGAGCAATTTGGAATCAGAAATAACAAGTTACAGCGCCGCCTTGGCTCAGGTAAAGCAATATTCGGCTCAGATTTATGTAGATATGGTGCGGCAGACGGTGAATAACTTAAAGGAAGTTGAGATTCTGTCGGATTGCTTAATCGGCCTAGCCTACGATGAAACAGTGATGATTCCCAAGCATAATCAGGATTATGAATTCACTGCCATCGCCGAGGTTTATATCTACAAACTGTTGCTTGCTTACTGCTTTGGTAACTACAAAGAGGCTAGCAATTACGTTAGCCAAGCCCAGCCCTATTTGATAGCAGTACCAGGATGTATTTTTATTCCCATTTTCCATTTCTATGCAGCCCTGACGCACTTGGCGCTTTTACCCACACAGCCAGAAATTGAGCAAGCTGATATTTTGGCATCTGTGGAAACCCATCAAACGACTCTGCACCAGTGGGCGCAAAATGCTCCCATGAATCATCTGCATAAGTGGTATTTAGTTGAAGCAGAAAGGCAGCGGGTTTTGGGTTACAAGGCAGATGCACTGGAAATGTACGATCGCGCGATCTCCCTCGCTAAAGAAAATCTCTTCCTCAACGAAGAAGCCCTCGCCAACGAACTCGCCGCCAAATTCTACCTAAAATGGGGCAAAGAAAAAGTAGCTCAAGCCTACATGATTGAAGCATATTATTGTTATGCCCGCTGGGGAGCTAAAGCCAAAATTGACGATTTGGAAAAACGTTATCCTCGCCTACTCGGTATTATCATTCAGCAAGCTCAAGCCTTTAGTTCATTAAAGGAAACGATCGCCCGCGGCACAATTACTTATAATACCAACTCTTCTAGCAGCAACTCTGAATTTCTCGATTTGCCTACTCTGATCAAAGCCTCTCAAGCCATTTCTGGGGAGATTGAACTAGATAAACTCCTGACTACTCTCCTAAAAATAGCGATCGCGAATGCTGGCGGTACTAAGTGTGTCTTATTGCTCAAACAAAAACAGTATTTACAGGTAGTGGCGCTTGTAGCAGAGGGACAGGAACCTGAGCTATTACCATCAATACCTCTAGAATTCAGTAAGGATGTAGCAATTAGTTTGGTTAACACTGTCAAGCGTAGTTTGAAACCTTTGGTAATAGTTGATGCTAGGGTAAGTTCCCAGGTTGGGAGCGATCGCTATATTGAACAGCACCAGCCGATCAGTGTTCTTTGTATTCCAATTCTTAATCAAGGGCAGTTGATAGGAGTTTTCTACCTGGAAAATAACCTGACGGTTGGGGCCTTTACGAGCGATCGCATTGAAGTGCTAAATTTGCTAGCTTCTCAAGCTGCTATTTCCTTAGAAAATGCCCGTTTGTATCAAGAATCTCAACAAGCATTCACAGCTCTCAAGCAGGCACAATTAACAATTGTTCAAAGCGAAAAAATGTCAGCATTGGGAAACTTAGTGGCTGGCGTGGCTCACGAAATTAATAATCCCGTTGGTTTTCTGGGTGGTAATATTCAACCAGCCTTAGATTATATCAAAGATTTGTTTGGATTGCTCGATTTGTATGAAGAAAAATATCCCCAACTCGATCCAGAGATTCGAGAGGAAATCGAGAACATCGATCTGGAATACATCCGGGAAGATTTACCGAAATTAGTAGGTTCGATGCGGGAAGGCGTGAAGCGGATTCGCGATATTAGTACCAGTCTAAGGACATTCTCCCGTGCCGATACTAACTATCCCGTAGCTTGCAATATCCACGATGGCATCGATAGCACCATTATGATCCTGAAACATCGCCTCAAGGCTAACGAAACTCGTCCAGAAATTCAAGTGATTAGGGAATACGGTAATTTGCCACCCGTGGAGTGTTATGCCGGACAGTTGAATCAAGTATTTATGAATTTGTTAGGTAATGCGATCGATGCTTTGGAGGAATCAAATCAAGGACGGAATTATGCAGAAATCGTCAACCAAATTATAATTAAAACCGACATTCTTTGGGATCAAAAGCAAGCGATACTTTGCATTAAAGATAACGGTTTCGGCATGAGTGAAGCAGTGCGAGAGAAGATTTTTGATGAGTTATTTACTACCAAGGAAGTAGGAAAAGGCACGGGGTTGGGATTGGCGATCGCACGGCAGATTGTAGTTGAGAAACACGGCGGTACAATCGAGGTAAATTCTGTATTAGGAGAAGGGACGGAGTTTACAATTTTATTGCCGATGAAAGGATAAGCATATCTTGATAGATCGCCATCTTTATCCTCAAAATAGAAAAAAATAAAAGCGGTAGAGTTGGTATGCTGGGGATTTCGCACGCAGTTCTATTTTTCTCAGACTTGACGAATAAAAGTGTATACTTAGTGGCAAGAGTCAATGTCTGAGATGGAGTAATCCAGATGAATGCAGTAGTGGATTTAACGAACCGAATTTCGGGATATCATCTGGGCGATCAATTATACTGCGGTTCGAGAACCCTAGTTTATCGAGCCATCCGAGAAACAGATCAGCTTCCGGTTGTCATTAAACTATTAAATCGAGACTATCCCAGCTTCAGCGAACTGCTGCAATTCCGCAACCAGTACACCATCGCCAAAAACCTAAGTCTGCCGGGAGTCGTTGAACCCTACAATTTGGAATCCTATCGCCACAGCTATGCCCTAGTAATGGAGGATTTTGGCGGTATTTCTCTGCGAGACTACGCCCAAGAGCACTCGCTGACTCTAGCAGAAGTATTGGAAATTGCCATTCAAATAACTGACATCCTTGACGGACTATACCGAAACCGAGTCATCCACAAAGATATTAAGCCAGCTAACATCCTAATACATCCCGAAACTAAACAAATTAAACTCATAGACTTTAGCATCGCCTCCCTACTGCCGAGAGAAACTCAAGAAATTCAAAATCCCAACGTTTTAGAAGGAACCCTCGCCTATATTTCTCCCGAACAAACTGGACGAATGAACCGAGGTATCGACTACCGCACTGACTTTTATTCTCTGGGGGTCACATTTTACGAATTGCTGACAGGAAAACTGCCATTTGAATGTGAAGATCCGATGGAGTTGGTTCACTGCCATATTGCCAAACAACCTCCGGTAATCAACAGCAAAGAAATCCCGCAGGTGGTTTCGGATATTGTCATGAAGCTGATGGCAAAAAATGCCGAAAAACGCTATCAAAGTGCCTTGGGGTTGAAACATGACTTAGAACGATGTTTGCAGCAGTGCCAAGAAACTGGAAAGATTGAAACTTTTGAGTTAGGAATGCGGGATGTCTGCGATCGCTTCCTGATTCCTGAAAAGCTTTATGGTCGTGAAACTGAAGTAAAAACCCTATTGAGTGCCTTCGATCGCGTGGCAAGTGGGACATCCGAATTAATGCTAGTCGCTGGGTTCTCCGGGATTGGAAAAACGGCTGTAGTCAACGAGGTACATAAACCGATTGTCCGGCAGCGGGGCTATTTCATCAAAGGCAAATTCGATCAGTTTAACCGCAACATTCCCTTCTCGGCATTTGTCCAGGCATTCCGCGATTTTATGGCACAATTACTCAGTGAAAGTGATGCCAAACTCAAGGCGTGGAAAAATAAGATTTTAGAAGCGGTTGGGGAAAACGGACAAGTAATTATTGAAATCATCCCCGAATTAGAAAAAATTATTGGTCAACAGCCAGCCGCCATTGAATTATCAGGAACTGCAGCCCAGAATCGCTTTAATTTATTATTTCAAAAATTTACTAAAGTCTTTACCAGCTTAGAACATCCATTCGTAATTTTTTTAGATGATTTGCAATGGGCCGATTCAGCATCACTAAAGTTAATGCAGGTCTTAATGGGTGATACAGGTCATCTTTTATTAATTGGTGCGTATCGTGATAACGAAGTCCACCCAGCGCATCCATTAATGTTAACTTTGAGTGAGATTCAAAAAACACCAGCAACGATTAATAGGATTACTTTAGCAGCACTCAATAAATTCACAGTAAATCAATTAGTTGCTGATACCCTTAGATGTACTGAAAGTTTGGCATGGACTCTTTCTGGATTGATTTATCGAAAAACTCAAGGAAATCCGTTTTTTGCGACTCAATTTCTCAAGGCATTACATCAAGATAAATGGATTTATTTTGACTGTAAAGAGGGTTGTTGGCAATGTGATATCGCACAAGTAAATCAGCTTGTTTTTACAGATAATATTGTTAGCTTTATGGCCTTGCAATTAGGAAAATTGCCTCCCTCAACTCAACAGGTGTTACAGCTAGCTGCTTGTATTGGAAATCAGTTTGATCTGGCGACTTTGGCGATGGTTTCTGAACAATCCCAAACCGAAGTGGCTGCAAGTTTATGGAAAGCCTTGCAGGAAGGTTTGATTTTACCCCAAAGTGAAGTTTATAAGTTTTATGTTGGGGAAGAACATCAACCTGTTGACCAAGAAAATTCTGAGATTGTTGCATATAGATTTTTACATGACCGGGTGCAACAAGCGGCATACTCCCTAATCCCCGCCGATGAAAAACAAACCGTTCACCTGAAGATTGGACAGTTACTCCTGAGTAACACCCTCGAAAGCAACCGGGAAGAACGCATTTTTGAAATCGTCAGTCAACTCAATGTTGCGGCTGAATCAATCGCCCAATCCGCAGAACGTCAAACATTGGCGCAATTTAATTTGATGGCAAGTCGCAAGGCAAAAGCAGCGATCGCCTATACTGCCGCCTGCAAATATGCCGAAGTGGGCATTGGGTTACTCACTCAAAACAGTTGGCAGTATCAGTATGAGTTGACGCTAGCACTCTATCAAGTCGCCACAGAAGCCGCCTATCTGAGCGGTGATTTAGAGCAAATGGCAGCCCAGGCCCGCCTTGTCCTGAAGCACGCCAAAAGCCCATTAGATCAAATCAGCGTTTATGAAGTGAAGATTGAGGCATTCACGGCTCAAGGTCATTTTACTCAAGCGATCGCGGCGGCACTTGCCATCTTAAAGCAATTGGGAGTGGAACTGCCCGCAGCCCCTACCCAGGAAGATGTGGCGGCTGCCTTTAGTACCGTCTCCGATGCGATTGGAGAGCGTTTACCTGGTGAGTTACTCAACCTCAGCGAAGCAAGGGATGTGAACATCCTGGCAGCGGCTCGAATTTTGACATCGGCAGCACCGGGCGCTTATCTTTCTCAGCCACTGTTGTATTTACTGGTGATTTTAAAAAAGGTTTATCTGTCCGTCGTGTATGGCAATGAGTCAACCTCGACCTTTAGTTATGCCTCTTATGGGATATTGATGTGTGGTGTGTTCGGAAAGGTTGAATTAGGTTATGAATTCGGTCAGTTAGCCCTCGACCTGCTATCACGTTATCAAAATTCCGAATTGAAGGGGAAAACTTTATCCCTAGTCTATGTGTACACAAGGCATTGGAAAATGCACCTGCGTGAGACATTACACCCCTTGCAGATGGCTTATTGTAGTTGTTTAGATGTAGGCGATTTGGCTTTCGCGGGCTACTGTGCCTATAACTACGGTTTTTACTCCTATTTTGCAGGGCAGAATTTAACGCAACTGGAGTCGGAAGTTGCCGGATATTGTGAATCGCTCAAGCACCTCAAGCAAAATCTAACTCTGACTTATTCCCAGTTGAATCGACAAATTTTGCTGAATTTAATGGGGGATGCAGATAACGTGGTGGTGTTGAGCGGTGCAGCGTACAATGAACAGCATCAACTTCCATTACATGAAACAGTGGGCGATCGCACCGGATTAGCATTGCTGTGGATTAACAAACTGATTGTGTCCTATCTGTTTTCAGAGTTTGAAGAAGCTGTAGAACAGGCTGGGCAGGCAAGACAGTATTTGGATGCTGTCCTTGCTTTTTTATATGTACCAATCTTTCATTTTTATGAGTCTTTAGTCCAGTTAGCATGGTTTGGCCAATTTTCCGATCCAGAAGAGCAGCAAATGAAAGAATGCGTCGCTGCTAACCAAGAAAAACTAAAATACTGGGCAACTTATGCGCCGATGAATTTTTTGCACAAATTTCATTTAGTCGAGGCGGAACGAGAGCGAGTACAAGGTAATAAAGCTGAGGCCTTAGAGTTATACGATCGCGCGATCGCAGGAGCCAAAGAAAACGAATACCTCCAAGAAGAAGCGTTAGCAAACGAATTAGCTGCAAAATTCTACCTAGATTGGGGAAAAGAAAAAGTTGCCGCCAGCTATATGCAGGAATCATATTACTGTTATGCCCGTTGGGGAGCTAAAGCCAAAGTTGAACACCTAGAACAAAGCTATCCCCAATTACTTCATCCCATCCTGAATCAGCCGAAACTTCGCTTTAATCCTCTAGAGACGTTGGTAACGATTAGCCAGTCTTCGCACACTTCCACCACCAGCAGCACCAGTATTTCCGATGCCCTTGATTTCGCATCTATTGTGCAAGCTGCTCAAGCTTTATCGAGTAAAATTCATATTGATGAATTACTCGATACCCTCAATCAAATTATTTTGAAAACTTCGGGCGCAGAAACTTGTGCTTTGCTACTCCCCCATCGGGATGAATGGCAAATCCGCGCCATAACTCACATCAATCCAGATAATGAGTTACCCACAACCTTACTGCAAACCCAATCTATCGATGGCTCGGAGATGATTCCGCTCAAGCTGGTTTATTATGTCAAACACACCCTGGAAACTGTGGTTATTGAAGGTGGCAAGACCGATATTCCGGGGTTAATGAATGACTGTACGCTCCAGTATCACTCTCAGAGTATGCTATGTACTCCGATTCTCGATCGCGGGAACTTAGTTGCGATACTTTATCTCGAACATAGCTCGACGAAAGGAGTGTTTACTCGCGATCGTCTCCTCATCCTCCACTTCCTCTGCACTCAGGCTGCCATTTCCTTAGAAAATGCGCGATTGTATCAGCAAGCGCAGGACTACGCCCACCAGGTTGAACAATCACAATTGCAATTAGTGCAGAGCGAAAAAATGTCGGCTTTGGGCAATTTAGTGGCCGGGGTTGCCCATGAAATTAATAATCCCGTGGGATTTATTTCTGGCAATATTCATGAAGCGATCGCCGCCGTCAAAGATATTACAGAATACTTGCAGCTATATCAAGAAAAATTTCCCAGTCCCGGTGAGGAGATTGAAGAAAAAGCTGAAGAGATCGATATCCAATATCTTTTAGAAGATTTACCAAAAATGTTGCATTCTATGCAAGTCGGGTGCGATCGCATTCAAGGTATCAGCACCAGTCTTCGTACCTTCTCCCGATCCGACAAAGATTACAAAGTTCCTTTCAATATTCATGACGGAATTAACAGTACGATTTTGATTCTCAAACACAGATTGAAAGCGAACGAACAGCGTCCAGCCATTGAAGTTGTGAAAGAGTACGGGAACTTGCCCTCTGTCGATTGCTTCCCCGGACAACTAAATCAGGTGTTTATGAATATATTGGCAAATGCCATTGATGCGCTGGAAGAATATTATCGGGAACCGAGTTTAGATAAGATTAAAACCCCAGCCCATTGCATCACGATTCGGACAGAAAGACAGTCTTCTGAGTGGGTGAGTATTCGCATTTATGACAACGGAACAGGCATAGCAGATGAGATAAAAGGTCATATTTTTGACCACTTATTTACAACTAAAGGTGTGGGTAAAGGCACGGGGTTAGGATTGGCGATCGCACGGCAGATTGTAGTTGAGAAACACGGCGGTACAATCGAGGTAAATTCTGTATTGGGAGAAGGGACGGAGTTTACAATTTTATTGCCTACAAACGGATGAAGTTAATTATGCGATCGCCGCCTTTAACCCTTACACATAGAGGCGCACATTAATTTTTAGCAGTCACTATTTGAGATGAGGAGAGCCAAAATGAATGCAGGTATAGATTTAACCAGTCCAATTGCCGGATACCGTCTAATCGAGCAACTGTACAGTGGTTCTAAAACCCTGGTTTACCGAGCTTTTCGAGAAATCGATCTGCTTCCCGTTGTCATTAAACTATTCAATAGAGACTATCCCAGTTTCAGCGAACTGCTGCAATTTCGCAACCAGTATACCATCGCAAAAAATTTACGTCTGCCGGGAGTCGTTGAACCTTACTGTCTGGAATCCTACCACCACAGCTATGCCCTAGTGATGGAGGATTTTGGCGGCATTTCTCTATGGCAATACGCCCAAGATAGATGCCGAAGACGGATCGGTGAAGCACCTACGCTGACTTTAGCAGAAATATTGGAAATTGCCATTCAAATAACTGACATCCTTGACGGACTATACCGAAACCGAGTCATTCACAAAGATATTAAGCCAGCTAACATCCTCATACATCCCGAAACTAAACAAATTAAACTCATAGACTTTAGCATCGCCTCCTTACTGCCAAGAGAAACTCAAGAAATTCAAAATCCCAACGTTTTAGAAGGAACCCTCGCCTATATTTCTCCCGAACAAACTGGACGAATGAACCGAGGTATCGACTACCGCACTGACTTTTATTCTCTGGGGGTCACATTTTACGAATTGCTGACAGGAAAACTGCCATTTGAATGTGAAGATCCGATGGAGTTGGTTCACTGCCATATTGCCAAACAACCTCCGGCAATAAACAGCAAAGAAATCCCGCAGGTGGTTTCGGATATTGTCATGAAGCTGATGGCAAAAAATGCCGAAAAACGCTATCAAAGTGCCTTGGGGTTGAAACATGACTTAGAACGATGTTTGCAGCAGTGCCAAGAAACTGGAAAGATTGAAACTTTTGAGTTAGGAATGCGGGATGTCTGCGATCGCTTCCTGATTCCCGACAAAATCTATGGACGAGAAACCGAAGTAACAACGCTCATACAAGCCTTTGAAAGAGTCAGCAAAGGTGCAACAGAAATAATGCTCGTTGCGGGTTTTTCAGGAATTGGCAAAACTGCCGTTGTCAACGAAGTTCATAAACCCATTGTGCGGGAACGGGGTTATTTTATTAAAGGAAAATACGATCAATTTCATCGCAACATTCCCTTCAGCGCCTTTGTGCAAGCATTCCGCGATTTAATTGGGCAATTGCTATCCGAATCAGATTGGCAATTAGAAACATGGAAAAGCCATATATTAACTGCATTAGGAGACAATGGACAAGTCTTAATTGACGTAATTCCTGAGTTAGAAAATATTATCGGTAAACAGCCAGCCGCCCTTGAATTATCGGGAACTGCCGCCCAAAATCGCTTTAATCTCCTATTGCCCAAATTTGTGCAAGTATTTACCAGTAAAGAACATCCATTAGTCATGTTTTTAGATGACTTGCAATGGGCAGATTCCGCATCACTTAACTTGCTGAACTTATTGATGCAAGAGGCTGGGTATCTATTAATATTAGGTGCTTATCGAGATAATGAAGTCTCCCCCGTACATCCATTTATTTTAACAGTGGATGAAATTGTTAAAACTAGGGCAACGGTGAATACAATTACTTTGCCACCCTTAAGGGAACCTGATATGAATCAGTTAGTGGCAGATACACTGAATTGTGAATTATCCCTAGCCGCTCCTTTAACAAAATTAGTGTTTCAAAAAACTCAAGGTAATCCTTTTTTTGCGACTCAGTTTATCAAAGCATTACATGATGACAAGTTAATTAGCTTTGATTGCAAAAATCAATATTGGCAATGCGATATTGCCCAAGTGAAGGCCTTAGCAATTACGGATAATGTGGTTGAATTCATGGCATTGCAATTACAGAAATTGCCCCGAGGAACTCAGGATAGTCTCAAACTAGCGGCTTGTATTGGGGCGCACTTTGATTTGAATACCTTAGCAATTGTCAGTGAGAAATCAGCCGACAGTAGCGCCACAGCTTTATGGAAAGCCTTGCAAGAAGGTTTGGTAATTCCTACTACCGAAATTTATAAGTTCTATACCCAATCTGATAGTGAAGAAGTTTTCAATGATTCCGCCAATCCGACTTATCGATTTTTACACGATCGCGTCCAACAAGCGGCTTATTCATTGATTCCTGACGAGCAAAAACAGCAGACTCATTACCATATTGGGAAACTACTCCAACAAAACTTATCAGAAATAGAAAAAGAGGAAAAGCTGTTTGATATTGTCGGGCATTTGAATTTAGGAATTGAGTTCATGACTCAAGCTGAGGAACGGGAAGCCTTAGCCAGATTGAACTTAGCAGCCGGACAGAAAGCCAGAAATTCTACAGCCTATACAAGCGCCAGAAGTTTTGTGAAAACAGGGCTGGAGTTACTCACTGAAAACTGTTGGGAAACTCAGTATGAATTAACCCTGAATCTTTATGTGGCTGCGGCTGAGAATGCCTACTTAAATGCCGATTTTAATGGCATGGAAGAAATGGCAGCTCAGGTTTTGCGATCGGCCAAAACAATACTAGATAAAGTCAAGATATTTGAGATTCAAATCAACGCACTGACAACTCAGAGTCAGATGTTAGAAGCGATCGCGATCGGCACTAATGCCCTAGCACAATTGGGGATTGAACTCCCCTATGAAACTGACGAAGCCTTGACACGCATTGCATTACAAAACCTTGCCAACCAACTGGAGGGCAAACAGATTGAGGAACTGGTTAACCTTCCCGTAATGAGCGATCCTCGGACAATCGCGGCGATGCAATTGTTAGGCATCTTGTTTCCGGCTATTTTTATGGGAAATCCTGCCTTGCAGCCTCTGCTTTGTGCCACAATGGTCAGTCTATCACTTGAATTTGGCAATGCACCAGCATCAACAATCGGGTATGTGGGTTATGGCATTGTGCTGTCTGGTTTTTTCTCAGAAGTAGAGAAAGGTTATCGCTTTGGGCGAGTAGCACTCAGCTTACTCAATCAGTTGAATTGGCCAGAATTTAAATGTATCACTTTACTTTGGTTTGGCTGTTTTATTCAGCATCGTCAAGAACCACTGAGGGCAGGAATCCCAACTGCGAAAGAAGGCTATTTAGTCGGAATGGAAACAGGTGATTTTCTGAATGCTGGTTACTGCGTCAGTAGTTATTTATATAATAATTTTTTTTCGGGAGTAGAGCTTGATGATTGGCACGCAGAAATAGAAAATTACTGTGTTGTCTTAGCGACTGTGAAGCAATATTCTCCTATGGTTTACCTGAAGCTGGCACAACAGGCGGTGCATAACTTGAGCGAAATTGTCAAGCAACCGGATTTGTTAATCGGTGAGGCTTATGATGAAAAGGTGATGTTTCCTCAGCACAATCAGAATAGTGAGCTTACTGCACTCGCTCTTGCCTATAACTACAAACTAATGCTTGCCTATCTCTTTGGCAATTACACCAACGCCCTAGACTACATTGCCCAAGCAAGCCTTTATTTGAAGGTAGCGGCAGCAATGATTCATACTCCGGTTTTCCATTTCTATGCAGGGTTAACCTACTTGGCACTCTGCTCTAGGCAGTCAGAAATTGAGCAAGGGAACACTCTCGCTTTGGCAGAAACCCATCAAACCACTCTGGCTCAATGGGCAAACCCTGCCCCGATGAATCACCAACATAAAGTTAACTTAGTAGAAGCAGAAAAATGCCGAGTTTTAGGCAAGAATTACGAAGCTGGAGATTGGTACGATCGCGCCATTTCAGGAGCCAAAGAAAATGGTTATATCCAAGAAGAAGCTTTAGGCAACGAACTAGCTGCAAAATTCTACTTAGATTGGGGGAAAGAAAAAGTTTCACAATCTTACATGATTGAGGCGTATTACTGTTATTCTCGTTGGGGTGCAAAGGCTAAAGTCGCTTATTTAGAACAACACTATCCACAACTACTGAAAGCTATTCTTCAACCTACTAAATTTGTCATCCCCTCTGGAAAAACTATCAACCAGACCAGGATGGGAAGCCTAACTAGCGTCAGTAGTAGCGAGAATTTATGGTTAGATTTTCCAGCAGTAATGATGGCGGCACAAGCCATTTCACAAGAAATTGAATTAGAGAAACTGTTAGCCACTTTGATGCAGATTATGCTTGCGAATGGAGGATCACAAATCGGTTGTTTAGTGCTTCTCCAAGACCGACAATGGTTAGTCGTCGCTCAAGCCGCACAAAAGCAGACAAAAATATTAGAAGTTCCTCTGGAACAATATCAGGAAATTCCTCAGAGTTTGATTTATGCGGTGGCACGAACTCAAGCGACGGCTGTTTTTGACAATTTAAGTAAAGCCGACAAATTTGCAGGCGATCGCTATATTATCGCTCATCAACCTCAATCAGTTTTATGTACTCCAATTATTCGGCAAGGAAAACTCGTCGGTATTGTGTACTTAGAAAATAACTTAACAGTGGGAGCATTTACTAATGAGCGAGTAGAAATTCTCCAGATGCTCGCAGCTCAAGCGGCGAGCTCTATTGATAATGCTCGTTTATATAAACAAATAGAGAACTATTCCCAAAGCTTAGAAGCAGAAGTAGCGCAAAAAACGGAAGATTTAAGGCAAAAAGCTTTTGATTTAGAGCAAGCATTTAAAAACTTACAACAAACCCAAGCACAATTAATTCAGAGCGAAAAAATGTCATCTCTCGGTCAACTGGTAGCTGGGATTGCTCACGAAATCAATAATCCGGTAACATTTATTCGTAGTAATCTCGCACATACAGAGCATTATGTCAAAGATTTGCTTATTTTACTTGATATTTATCAACAAGAGTATCCTGAACCCAGTGGAGTAATTAAAGCGAAAATAGAAGAAATGGATTTAGAATTTATCTGGGAAGATTTAATTAAAATTCTGGAATCTATGAAAGCAGGGAGCGATCGCATTAGCCAAATTATCCTGAGTTTGCGTAACTTTTCCCGCTTAGATGAAGCCGACATGAAAGCAGTAGATTTACATACCGGAATTGAAAGCACTTTGCTAATTTTACAAACTCGCTTAAGACTGAGCGATGGCCAATCAGAAATACAAGTTATTAAAGAGTATGGAAATCTGCCCAAGGTCATTTGTTATGCTAGTGAGATAAATCAAGTATTTCTGAGTATTATCAGTAACGCTATTGATGCTCTTCAATCAATTGATACAACAGACAAAAGTCCTGCCATCACGATTCAGACTGAAGTTATAGAAAAAGACAGGGTTACAATTAAAATAACTGATAATGGTGCCGGTATTCCGGCGAATATTCAATCCCGAATATTCGATCCATTTTTTACAACTAAACCAGTGGGTAGCGGTACTGGTTTGGGTTTATCTGTTAGCTATGGTATTGTCAAAAAACATGGGGGAAAATTAACGTGTAATTCGAGAGTTGGAGATGGTACAGAGTTAGCGATCGAGATTCCTATCAGGTATATTAGAACCTAAAGAAGCTTCTTAGGAATGAGAATTAAATAACTTCCACTCTTGAAAGTGGGAGGGGCCTAAGAGCCCGTCCACTCATGACGGGCTCTTAGGCCCATCCCACAATAACAATTAAAATTGTAAGTTATTTAATTCGCGATCCTTACTCCTACACCCGTTGGGAGGTCAAACAAAAAATATTCGATCATTTATTGACGACGAAAGCGGTAGGGAAAGGAACGGGATTAGGATTGGCGCACGGCTGATTGTAGTTGAGAAACACTTTAGTATGCTAGAAGTCAACTCAACTTTAGATCGCGGTACAGAATTTATAATTTCACTGCCATGTTGAACATTACCTGGGTAATTTATAGCCAATTTTGGGATTTTTATTGAAAATTGAAAGTTTTTTAGGCCCTACTTTACAATTTATAGTGAGCGATAAATTTTGCCAAATTCTTGAGACTTGCGTCGGACTAATTCAGAAAGGAATCTCGATCGCAAATTCCGTACCTTCTCCTACGGTGGAACGGCAGCTCAAGGCTCCGGCGTGTTTTTCCGCGACAATTCGGTAACTGATGGCTAACCCTAAACCAGTGCCTTTTCCCATCGGTTTTGTCGTGAAAAACGGGTCAAATAATCTGCTCCGCACGTCTTCTGTCATGCCGATCGCATTATCGGAAATGCGAATACAAATACTATTTTCGTTCAGGGCTTCTGTGCGAATGCTAATAGTTGGTTCCCAATCGTCGCCGCCGGCTGCCGCTCGCCTTTTTTGGTTGCAAGCATCTTCCAATGCGTCAATACTGTTGCTCAGCAGGTTCATAAATACCTGATTTAGCTGACCTGCATAACATTCTATTAAGGGGAGTTTACCGTAATCTTTGATTACTTTAATTTCTGGATAGTCGCCTCTGGCGCGCAGTTTGTTGTGTAAAATTAGGAGCGTATTGTCTATGCCTTCATGAAGGTTGGTAGGCTTTTTTACTGAGTCGTCTAAACGCGAGAAATTTCGCAAGCTCAGAACTATTTCGCGAATGCGATCGGCTCCCATTTTCATCGAAGATAATATTTTCAGTAAATCTTCTCTCAGAAATTCTAAATCGATATTGTCAATACATTCTTGAACTTCTACCAGCGGCTGAGGATAGTGTTTTTGGTAAAGTTCCACAAGCTGCAACAAGTCTCTGATATATTGGCTGGCGTAGGAAATATTGCCGTAGATAAAACTGACAGGGTTATTAATTTCGTGAGCTACTCCAGCTACCATTTGACCGAGACTTGACATTTTTTCGGTATGAATTAGATGAGCTTGAGTTTCTCGGAGTTCTTTGAGAGCGATTTCTAGCTGCTGAGCTCTGTTGTTGGCGATCGCCTCGGAGAGGCGCAAAGCATCCTCCGCTGCTTTGCGCTCTGTGATGTCAAAAATGGCGCCGTTGAGGGATAAAACTTTACCGTCTGGGTTGAAAAGGGCTTGACCTTTCTCTGCAACCCACCGCACATTTCCGTCGCAGTGAATTAGGCGATATTCGATGATGTAAGGTTGTTTTGTCTTAATAGCCCGATCGATAATTGTCTCGATTTGCTCCACGTCATCGGGATGAACTATACTCGGAAAAGCCTGCACCGGTTTTTGCATAAAGTTAGCTGCCGGATAGCCGGAAATAGCTTCGATGCCACTGCTGATAAAAGTTACGCTCGATCGCCCCGCAGCACTGCAGCGGTAAACCGCACCGGGAATGCTAGAAACTAATGACCTAAATTCTTCTTCCCTTTCTCGCAAAGCTGCCTCAATCCGCTTGCGTTCGCTAATGTCACGAGCAAACGCACACTGATATTCTTTGCCGTTAAATTCCAAATGGTTGATGGTAATTTCTACGGGAAAAATGCGACCGTACTTAGTGAGGTGGTGAACTTCAATATTAACCGAACCGCAGCGTTTTAAGACTTTCCAGTGCAAACTCCAAGCAGTTTGGGGAAAATCTGGATTGATGTCGTGCACGGTCATCGAGAGCAATTCTGCGGCAGAATATCCCAATGAAGTGCAAGCAGCGTCGTTGACGTACAAAAATTTACCGTCGGGCCCGATCCAGAATATCGCATCTGCCGATCGGTCGATCGCAAATTGAGTCAGTTGCAACTTTTCCTCAACCCGCTGGCGATCGGCAATTTCTTTTTCTAACTGTTCATTAAGCGAATTGAGAGCTAAAGTGCGATCGACAATAGTATCTAAAGGGTAAATATCGAGCAATTGTTTTGCCAATTCTCCTTTCTCGATATCATGTTCGGGCTGATTTTGTTCTACCTTTTTTAAAGACATTTGTTGAAATTTTTCTTTTTGATTGAAACCAGACTCGGCAAGTGCTTTCGGCATGAGGGCGAGGGCAGTTGCGGCTAAAAGCAAAGAAATCAAAGCAGTTGCTGCTTTGAGAGTTATCAACAGCCAATATATGGAATGCCAAAGCGTCCAAACTTCCGTCAATTTAGCCGCGCTCCAGGCAAAAAAAACAATGGCAAACAGCCGGAAAATCTTGCGCTGAGAACCTTGGCGGGTAAAATAAACTAACGATAGGGCGATCGAGCAATAAGCCAGTGCCGTCAGCGAGTCAAAAACAGCGTACAATCGCAACTCCGGCACCAGGTTGCAGGCGAGTCTAGAAGATACAGCAAGTGTGGAAAAAAAAATTGTTAATTGTTCTTGCATAAAGTTCAAGAAAAAAATTATCTGTACCAATGCAAATCGGATCAAATCTAATTATTTGATTTCGGCTAGTGAAATATTTACATAATTATATACTTTTTTCATTTTTTATGAAACAGCTATTTTTTCAGGAAATTTCAAAACTGTCGAGGTGGGGCCCTGGGAACGAAGCTTTTCCCAAGCATGAGCCATGCCGAGCGTCACGGCTCGCAACGTAAGCATTGCTCCCTGTGACGGAATACATAGGTTTGCCTACTGATTGCTTCAGAAACATTTAAATAGTTAACGATCGCTATTAAATTTTCTTTGAGATTACTTAAGCAGTGAGCCAGGGGTTTTTAACCCCTGGCTCACAGATGGACTAACAGACTTTTAAGGCAAAGAAAATCTCAATTTTTTCGCTGGAAATCCACAATTAAGCACCGCCCAGCGCCCAATGCACCAAAGTCCGAACACCAAAACCAGTAGCCCCAGGGCCATTATAGCCATTTTCTTTGTCAGTCCAAACCGGGCCGGCAATATCTAAATGCGCCCATGCAGTATCCTTTACAAACTGCTTCAAAAATAGCGCCGCCGTAATCGAACCGCCGGGACGTGGGCCAGTATTTTTCATGTCGGCGTGCAATGCTTTCAACCCCTCAAAATACTTCTCTTCCATCGGCATCCGCCAAAATTTTTCGCCGGCCAATTCTGAGGCGGCGACTATTTCGGCGGCGACGCTATCTTGAGGACTCCACAAACCCGCGATATCGTCGCCTAAAGCAATTACGCAGGCCCCGGTTAGAGTTGCTAAATCGACAATTGCGTCAACTCCCAATTTATCAGCAAATACCAAAGCATCAGCCAGGGTTAAACGACCTTCAGCGTCGGTATTGTTGACTTCAATTGTTTTGCCGTTGGAAGCTGTAAGAATGTCTCCAGGGCGCATGGCGCGGCCGCTGATCATGTTTTCTGTGACGGCGCTGATAAAGTGAACTTCCACATCGGGTTTGATGTGACCGATCGCCTTTGCCGCTCCCAAAGTAGCCGCAGCGCCGCCCATATCTACTTTCATCATTTCAATGCCGCTGCCCGCACCTTTGATGTTCAAACCCCCAGAATCAAAGGTCAATCCTTTGCCGACAATTGCTATTTTGCGACGCGGTGTGCCTTCGGGTTTGTAAGTTAAGTGGATGAATTTAGGCGGCAAATCAGACGCTAGTGCTACGCCTAGAAAGGCTCCCATTCCAAGTTTTTCGCAGTCTTCTCGCTCCAATATTTCTAATTCTAAACCGCATTCGGCAGCTAGACTTTGAGCAGTTTCTGCCATGGTAATCGGGGTGACAAAATTGGCCGGCGCTGCGACTAATTCCCGTGCTAAAATGACTCCGGCAGTGATTTGGCGGGCGCGGGCGATCGCACTTTCGGTACCTGCAAAACCGAGCAAATGAATTTGTTCGAGTTGCGGGCTTTTGTCTTCCTGTTCCGATTTGAAACGGTTGTCTTGATTCAAGGAGAGTTCTACACCTTCGGCGATGGCGCTTGCTGTAGAATCCGGCGCGTTTTTCCACACCGGAAAGCTAATTCCGAGGGTTTTGCATTTCTCTTTTTTGGCTAACTTGGCGCAAACGCCTGCAGCTTGCCGCACGGTGTCTAATTTTAAGTCCTCTGTTTTGCCCAAACCGACGATCGCAATTTTGCGAATGGGATTATTGCCGCCGACGCGGGTGATGGCGCTCGTGCCCACTTTGCCCTTAAAATCTACTTCCAGTAGCAGCTCTTTCAAAGTGCCTGCAAGCTTTTCATCTAATTGTGCCAGCTCGCCCGTGAGTTCCAAGCCGTCCTCAAATAGACCAATTGCCAGGGCGTCTCCCGTCCAAACAGAGCGGGGCGTATCGGTGACTAGAAATTCCATGTTTTGATTTACACTTTAGATTTTAGATTTTTGATTGTACTTTGCAGTGGGTGGTTTGTGGTTTTTCGTTGGTGCGGGTAAATAGATCGATCGCACAAATTCTCCGCTCCACATCAAAATAAATTCTGCTACTATATCAGCCAAGTCCGCCTGCGATCGGATCTTCCACCAATCTCAATCATCTGTTTGGGGGTTGGCTGTCCGTTTTTGCCCCACTCTTAACATTTATTTCTCGTTGAACAGGCATCCTGCCTGTGATGGCGTGGAACACCCATCCTGCCTGTGATGGCTTTTGACAAACGATGGTTCTCTATATCTTATTCTCTTAAATTTTCCCATGCTAAAACGACGCCGGGCCCGATTTTCTGTTTTAATCAGCGTTTCAGTTTGCGTTATTGCGATCGGCTCTTTGGTTGCTGCGATGAAATTGATGGGTTTGGGCTCATTCCAGAAGGCCGAGCAGCCCCTGGAGGCAGCGAATTCCGAATCGCAAGTCAAGATGCTGGTATCGCTGTCACCGAGCGAGCGATCGGCAAAATTAGTTGAACTCGCAGCTACTCAGTCTGCAAGTACAAACCCACAGCAGCAAATCTCCCCTCAAAGCCGCGCCCGCTACCTGCTTGCCAGCGATTTAATCCAGCAAGGAAATGCGGCCAAAGCATTAAAGTTATTGGACAAATTAGAGCAAGAATATCCGGTTTTAGCTGCTCACATTGCCTTAAAAAGGGCGCAAGCCTACCAATTAAGCGGCGACAAAGGCAAAACTCAAAAAGCTTGGGAGGAACTGCTCAAAAACTATCCGAGCGACCCGGTAGCAGCGGAAGCTTTATATGTTTTAGGCAAGTCAAAACCGGAATATTGGCAACAGGCAATTACTGAATTTCCCGCTCATCCCCGCAGCGTAGAAATTGCTCTCGGCAAGTTAAAAGAAAATCCCAATCAGCCGAAGTTGATGCTGCTCGTAGCAAAACACGGTCATTATGTCAAAGATTACGGGACAATTGTGGAACAACTGGTGCAGCGAAACAGCGCCTCTTTGAAACCGGAAGATTGGGAAGAAATTGCCTTTGGCTATTGGGAAAAACAAGATTATGGCAAAGGAGCTATTGCTTACGGGAAAGCTCCCCGCAACGCCAAAAATCTTTATCGCAAAGCTCGCGGTTTGTGGCTCGACGGAAAAATCCCGGAATCGAGAATTGCCTATCAAGAATTAGTGCGCGAGTTTCCCGATGCCGAAGATACTGGTTTGGGTTTAATTCGGCTATCGCGGCTGAGCGAACCGAAAGAAGCGATCGTTTTGCTCGATCGAGTTATTAGCAAATTCCCCAATTATGCCCCCGAAGCTTTGTTAGATAAATCGCAACTTCTCGACAAAGCACGCAGTGGTCAATCCGCCTCAGATACCCGCAAGTTGCTCTTGACAAAATACAATAATTCTGATAAAGCAGGCGAATTGCGGTGGACGATCGCCCAGCAGTTTGCCAAAGGCGGAGATTTAAAATCAGCTTGGCAGTGGGCGAGAGAATTAACCACCCACAATCCCGACAGCGAACAAGCTCCAGAAGCAGCATTTTGGGTCGGGAAATGGGCACAGCAACTCGGCCGCCAACAAGACGCCAAGACTGCATTTGACTACACGATCTTACGCTATCCAGAATCATATTTTGCATGGCGATCGGCTGTACTTCTTGGCTGGCCAGTCGGCGACTTTACCACAGTCCGAGATTTGTCTCCCAATGTAGTGCGGCCGCCTCAGCGCCCCGAACCAACTGCGGGTTCTCCTGCGTTGAAAGAACTCTATCAATTAGGTCAAGATAGGGATGCTTGGACCCTGTGGCAAGTAGAGTTTATCGACCGCGTAGAACCAAGTATTGCCGAACAGTTCACCGACGGTTTAATGCGAGTAGGAGTTGGAGATAACTTAGACGGTTTGTGGATGGTTGGTAGTTTGCGACAGCGCGAGAAACCAGATGATAGAACCCAATACCTCGAACTCAGACAGCAACCGATTTATTGGCAAGCACTTTATCCTTTTCCTTACTTAGAAACCATTGTCAAATGGTCGCAACAACGCAAAATAAATCCAGTATTAGTAACCGCATTAATCCGGCAAGAATCGCGGTTTATGCCCGCCATCAAATCATCAGTTGGCGCCACTGGTTTAATGCAAGTAATGCCGGAAACAGCAGCTTGGGTTGCCGCTCAAATCAGCCTCAAAAAGTATTCATTGGAGAATGTGGACGACAACGTTAAACTCGGTACGTGGTATTTGGATCACACTCACGACGAGTACAAGAATAACTCGATGTTAGCTGTGGCGAGTTACAATGCCGGGCCGAATGCAGTTGCAGATTGGTTGAAGAGGTTTAGTTTTAGTGACCCGGATGCTTTTGCGGAAAAGATTCCGTTTCCTGAAACGAAAGGATACGTGAAATCGGTGTTTGAGAATTACTGGAATTATCTGCGGATTTACAATCCAGAAGTTAATCAGTTAATGAGTGAGCATTATGCGGCTTCTCAGAAAAAAGCAAAGTGAATTATTCGTGGTGTGGGGGCGGGTTTATCTAAATTGTTGGTAATCGTTATATCTTTTTGGTGGAACCCGCCCCTACAAAATATGGTTTCGTAGGGGCGGGTTCCACCAACCATAATCGCCCCAAACAAACAATCTCAAAAACCCGCCCCCACCCAACAAACAATCATTATTTACATTGGGGAATTTAATGCCAATATCAGGTTAATGTGAAGTATTCGTGGTGTAGGGGCGGGTTCCACCAACCATAATCGCCCCAAACAAACAATTTCAAAAACCCGCCCCCACCCAACAAACAATCATCAGTAATTGACCGGAGATGATATCAGCGACATCCCAAGGAATCGCGAGTAGAAATCCCAGTTTGGGAATTAATCCCGGTGGCCTTTGTGCACAATTCTTTAACTTGTGATCCGTCCATAATTGCATCAGTAAAGTCAGCGCCGGTGATATCAGCTCCCTCAAAAGTAGAACGCAGCAAAATTGTTTCTGCTAATATGGCATCACTTAAATCTGCCTTAGTAAATTTAACTTGATCAATCATTGCATTAGTTAAATTTGCTCCATGCAAATTTGCCTGAGTCATCACCGAAGCGCTCATAATTGCTCCCCGCAAATCGGCATTAGAAAAATTAGTCAAGTCCATATTAGCGTTAGAAAACTCAGCGGCCCGCAGCATTTGACCAGAAAAATCGCGTCTTGTCAGTTCGGCGTTGCTAAAGGACAAGGGCGGAGCGTAATATTTAGATTGAGCTTGGGCTGGCCGCGGCAGGATGAAGATAGTTAGCGCGAATAGGAATGCTGCTAGTTGCCGGAGTTTCATAATTCTGATATTCTCGCAAGGTGGGTATTTCGTAGTGTATCCCGAACTTTGGTCGATCGACTAAACAGTTAAAATCTGAATTAATAGTGATGGAGATGGACAAAAAGATATGCTAAGTTTTTTCTTAACTTGGATAGTAGCAGCGGTTTCGCTGATCATTACCGCTAACATTGTACCAGGTATGGCGGTGGTTAGCTTTCCGGCGGCGATGCTGGCTGCTGTTGTTATCGGATTGGTGAACGCGGTTGTCAGACCGATTCTTACATTGATGACGCTTCCTTTGACCATTATTACTTTAGGTTTGTTTTTATTCGTTGTCAATGCAATTTCGCTTTCCCTGGCTTCCTGGTTAGCGAGTGTGTTCAGTATCGGCTTTGTGGTTAACGGTTTTTGGCCGGCTTTGGTGGGTTCCATTGTGTTGTCATTCGTTTCTGGGTTGATTGGTCGATTTGTGAATGCCAATACTTTGTCTCAGTAGTACATTATCCCAGATACTCCAGATATTCGATCGGGCAAACTGCAACGGCTACTGTTACCGCAGAACCCGCCCTAACCCCTCCTTGTGAAAGGGGGGGATTTTTGCTGCGAAATATTTGTTTAGGGACTAAAAGCCTTTGCTGGGCGGGCAAGATGCCCTCC